>NZ_JADBVE010000294.1:0-13920 GCF_020245285.1 Microcystis sp. M31BS1 | reverse complement strand
GACAATTCTGCCTAATAATCCCAGATAATCGGGGTTGGGTTCGGGATTGGGGGAAAAAAATAAATCTATCTGTCGGGTTTCGTCGCTGACTTCTTTGCTGATTTCGACGGTTCCCAGGGGAGAAAGTAATTGTTCAAGGTAATTTTTGGCAAATTGGTCATGGGGTTTCATGGACTGAACAGTTAATCGATAATTCTCAATTGTATAGCTATTAAAAAAGTGGGTTATTTAAACCCACTTCTCAAGTGATGATTGGTAGTTTTTAAGATGGGAATTTTCAAATTGTGCCAGAAACTATGAGCAACCATGGCAATTATTCTCCTTGTCAATAGTGAGCAATTGCAAGATTATACTACCTCTTCGAGAAAATCATAAATTTTGTCTAATTGTTCCAAGGTCACTAAACCGTACTGCCAGAGAATCATCGGTAAATGAATTTTATCAGATTGGATCGAGCGCTCGGCCATAGCGATCGATTCTTGGGGAAGGGACAATTCCTCTTGTAGAAATTGTCGGAATTGGGAATAGGCAATCGTGGACATGGGGGTACTTTTTCCTCAATAGTATATCTCGTAATTTCAATAAAACACCACCTGATCGGTTTCAAGGACAGTTAGTCCTGGGACCGTTTTTCTGTATCTAAGCTATCTCGATGATAGAGAGTGCTTTTCTAAAAATCGCTGGCTCTCTTACAAATAGTCCCGTTAGCTCCAGTAGAATTTTGTCTCTGTTTAATCTATAGCAAGGGTAAAGATTATTCAATCTATAACTTGATAGACTATAAAAATCTTAATCGATATGGTTATATCTTAAACAGTATAAATGCGTAATAGCTTATAACAGCCATACTTATATTTCCAGACAAGGGACACTTTTTATAAGAAAGTTAACACCATTTTCAAAAATTAAGGTCTTGAGATAAACTCAATCTTAATTTTATTTCCTTCTTTCACTCCTAATTCTTTCGCTCGACCCCCAGCTAGTTCGATCACTTGATTAACCATGGTGTTTGGCCCATAGACAGGACAAGGATCCACAGCACAAGGAGGGACATTGAGCAAAACTGCTTTCACTATACCATCTTTTAGAAAAATCATGTCTAGAGGAATCGAGACATTTTTCATCCAAAACCGGGCCACCAGAGGTTGTGCAAAGGGAAATAGCATACCGCGATTTTTCTGCAAAGACGAGCGATACATTAAACCCTTGGCCTGTTGTTCGCTGGTTTGAGCAACTTCTAACTCAATCATCTCACCATTAATATCTGCTTTGGCCGTGATCGGTAATATTTGCCCTTGATTCTCAGTCGTAATCTGAGCCATCGAACTATTATTACCATTGAGATTAGTCGATTGACAACTCAGCAGCAACAAACCTAAAAATAATATTAACTTAATCTTGAGCATAAATGATTTTTTACCGGTCATCACCAATAGTTATCAATACTTAATTTTCCCAGGATAAGTGGAGAATTAAGCAGATAAGAGATTAACACAAAGTGGCGACAAAAAATATAAAGATAGTATTAAAAATATCTAGCATGGGGGTGAGCATCCTTCCTTGAGGATTGTTAGAACGTATATACTAGGAAAGTTCTCAAATTTATTTGCCGATTTTCCCCCTCAATTTTGCCCCAGTCCGGCTGCAGTCGATCGCCTTCGTGGGTTAAAATACCACTTATCTATATGATCGATTATTGTAGGCTCAGGAGCAATCACCATGACCGCGGAAAGTATGTTATTTAATGGGCCGATCGTGGCGATCGTTCTCGTCCTCGTCGGATTAGCTTGGGGTTTTCTCCTCCTCAAAATCCAAGGTGGAGAAGCGGAATAGCTTGTTTTTCGGTTCATGGTTACTTTATTAGTAATCATGAACTACTTTTTTCCCTTCAAAAGTAATTAAGAAAAAATCAATAACTAAAATTTTCTACCCACACCTATGACCACTCCCACGATCGAGTTTTTTGTCGGTTTATCAGAAGAATTAAGCGGTGTTAGTCTCCGCAAAAATAAAAGTACTGGGATTCGCAATGTCCTGATGACTTTTAAAACCCTGAAAGCGATCGAACGTTTCCAAAGTTTCACCACCCGTACCTACGGTGATCTCCGTCTCACCGATGAGGAAGGAGTGATTACAGTTATTCCCAACTCGACTAAGTTTATTTTTGGAGGAGATGAAGGGGATGAAATTCAACGGGTAGAATGTGGTTTTGAAATCACCGATGAACACTGGGAGCGTTTTATGCGCTTTATGAATCGTTACGCGGCAGCTAACGGGATGGGTTATCAGGATAAGTGAGAAGTGGGGTGATGGGGTGTAGGGTGTAGGGTGTAGGGTGTGGGGTGTGGGGTGTGGGGAGATAGGGGAATGGGGAAATTTCAACTAAAACCCTAAAACCCTAAAACCCTAAAACCCCAACTCTCAACTCCTGAATTCTGATAGTTAAAAACCAGCTAAAATAAGGATAAATTTAGTCAAGAAACCATGAAAATAGCGATTACTGGGGCGACGGGATTTGTGGGTAGTCGATTGGTGGTCAAACTCTATGATCGCGGCGATGACATCCTAATTTTGACTCGCAATCCCGATAAAGCCCTAAGAATGTACCCAAAGTCAATCTATCCTAAGATAGAGATTATTCCCTATATCGCCACAGAATCGGGGGATTGGCAAAAAGAGATTTCCGGATGTGACGCGGTGATTAATCTAGCGGGAGAACCGATTTCGGAACGCTGGACCGGTGAAGCAAAACGAGCAATCGTCGCTAGTCGGCAAATCGGCACCGAGAAAATTGTCGAGGCGATCTCGCGTAGCGAGCGCGTTGCGACCGCACTTGCCGCCCAGAAACCGAAAGTTTTAATTAACTCCTCGGCGATCGGTTACTATGGAACCAGTGAAACCGCTAGTTTTGACGAAAATAGCCCTCCCGGTGGCGATTTTCTAGCAGATGTCTGTAAAAAGTGGGAAACAGCCGCCCAAAAAGTTAAAGATTACGGCACTCGTTTAGTCATTCTTCGCACGGGTATTGTTTTAGGCAATGGGGGTGCTTTAGGGAAAATGATCCCACCCTTCAAACTTTTTGCCGGCGGTCCGATTGGCAGCGGTCGTCAGTGGTTTTCTTGGATTCATCGGGATGATTTAATTAATTTAATTATCTATTGTCTAGATCGCCCAGAAATTAACGGTACTTTCAACGCTACTGCACCCAATCCCGTCCGGATGAAAGAATTCTGTCAGATTTTAGGGGAAGTAATGAAGCGTCCTTCTTGGTTGCCAGTGCCGGATTTTGCCCTGGAAATTCTCTTGGGAGAAGGAGCAAAAATCGTCTTAGAAGGTCAAGAAGTGCTGCCAAAAGCCACTCAAGCGATCGGTTTTGACTATCGTTATCCTAATCTAGAAGCGGCCTTAGAGGAAATTGTCCCGAAAATGTAGAAAGCTGATATACTGGGGGGAAAAATTCTCAATACTAACGGTCTATGATGAATCTTTCCGAGCCGACAGCAAATTATTGTTTTTGCACTTTAGCCCTAAGAGAAAAGTATCAAAAATTAACTAAAACTTTGGCTGAAGATTTACAAAAATACGCCCCTCAGAGCAGTCTAGTGGTGGGAACTGATGCCCCTCAGTATTTTGATAATAGTCCCAATGTTATGGCTTTTAAACATACTCAAAAAGGTATTTTACATTGTTATAATGATAAACGCTTTGTTCTAGAAGAAAGTTTAAAGTTATTTCCGACAGCTATTTTTATCGATGCGGATACAAGACTAATAGAATCATTACCGGACAATCTTGATTTTACTCCAGGTATCGTTGGTTGTCATCAGAGTATGGTTGAGCATAATAAAAAATATCGTCCTCGGGATTTACCTAATTTAATCAGGGTTTCTGAAAAACTAGGAATTCCGAGTGAACAAGTAAATTGGATTGGAGAGTCTTTATTTATAGTCACTAGAGATGGAGGGAAAGAGCAAGAGTTTTTGCATTTTTGGGGGAAGATAGCACTCTATTTAGAAATGAAAGGAATGCACAGTGGCGAAGGCAGTATTATGGGACTAGCGGCAGCAAAAGTCGGGTGGACAGTAGATACCAGTGAAGCTTGGTTAATCCTCAAAAACAAAACGAATCACCTTGATGCCAGTCATCAACCTCCCATTAAAAAAGATTTTTGGCAACCTCTCCAAAAAAGGCTAGGCTATCATTATCGTCTCAATTTAGCCCGACTGAATGCCCTAAAAAACTACGATTTTTACTATCGCTAATCTATTTTTCACTCCAGACGGGATGGGAGAATAAAGAGGCGGCCACTCTCACCCCGCGCAGTTGATTTAACAGGGGTAAATGGCCCACGGGAGCGCTTAAATCCCAGATAAATTCCTGCGGGTATTTCGTCCAATTATTGCCATTTTTCCAGCCAATTTTCGGCCAGAGTTTCGGGAAATCTTGACCCACACCGAGCCATAATTTGCGCTGCACCGACCAACCGAATTTCCCTTCCGAATGAACTAACCAAAGATTATCAATAGTCTGAATGTCAACCTTGGGAAAAGCTTCTACTTCCGTAAAATAGACCCATTTCCTCTGTATTGCCCCTTCTCCTGCTAATTCACAGAGTTTTTGACGGGTAAGACTATCGGCAGTTTGAAAATCCTGTTTAGCCAATAATTCCTGTAAAAGTCGATAATCGATACCTTTAGCACTATCGAGGGGAACAACCCCCGTGGGAAAATAATTAGCTAAAAATTCCTTGCTCTGAGCGCTATTATCTTGATAGAGCAATTGATAAGCCTTACCTGTCACCAGATTAACAGGAGTGGGGCGCTCGGCTAATAAAAAATCTCTCAATACGGTTAGGCCACCTTCTCCGGTTCCGGCTAATTGTGTCAGGATCTGTAATTGATTTTTCGGCGACTCGGTGGCTAATTGACTCATCTTACGGGTAATATCCTCGCTTTGTTCTTCTACTAACACGCCATTCTGGTCAGTCATATCATCACTTTTAAGACCACTCCTTCAATACTATTACCACTATTTCGGGGTGGCTGCTCGATTTTTTCCTGACAAAAAAGGGATTTTTAGCGGGTCGTTGATCGTACACTGAAAGAGAGAACTATTTTGGTTATCTAGATCACCGACGGTCAAAATTCCCTTAACTGAATCGGGGATGCGCGGAGATTGTAACAAAATTTATCGATTTATTGACAAAAAACACCGCTCATGCTATCAACTGAACCTAAAATCAACAATTCCGGACAAAAATATTTAGCCTATCAAGATTGTCTATCCCCGAATCAAACCCTGTTCCCCCTGACAGCCAAGGTTAATAACCGCGATTGTCTAGAAATCGGTGGTTGTGATGTGACCACCCTAGTGGAACTTTTCGGTTCACCCTTGTATATTGTCGATGAAGTCACCCTCCGCACTGCCTGTCGTCAATACCTGCAAGGTTTCCAGACTCATTATCCCGGAGAATCTAGGGTAATTTATGCCTCGAAAGCGTGGAATTGTCTGGCTGTATCGGCCGTGGTCGCTAGGGAGGGATTAGGTTTTGATGTGGTGTCGGCCGGAGAAATTCACACGGTGTTAACCGCTTTAGACCAGATCAATAAAACCGCTGTGCCGATATACTTTCATGGTAATAACAAATCGAGCGCCGAGTTAGAATATGCGCTCGAGCATAACTGCATTATTATCGTTGATAACTGGCTAGAGTTAGAAAATCTGGTTAAATTAGGCGAAAACCGTCCTGATACCCCTATTCCGATCCTCTTGCGCTTAACCCCCGGCATCGAGTGCCACACCCACGAATATATTCGCACGGGTCACTTAGACAGTAAATTTGGTTTTGACCCTCATCAAATCGAAGCGGTATTTGACTATGTTTTAGCTCATCCGCTGCTGAATTGTCTGGGTTTACACGCTCACATCGGTTCCCAGATTTTTGAACGTCAACCCCACCAAGACTTAGCCGCTGTCTTGGCAGATTGGTTTAAATTAGGTTTAGAACGGGGTTTACCCCTACAGCAATTAAACGTCGGGGGTGGTTTAGGAATTCGCTACCTCGAAAGTGATGACCCCCCAAGTATCGAGGAATGGGTGCAAGCGGTGTCCTTAGCAGTGGCCAAAGCTTGTCAGGAAAGAGGTATCGCTTATCCGCTGCTCATTGCCGAACCGGGACGTTCTCTGATTGCCACCGCTTGCGTAACGGCCTATACAGTGGGTAATCGCAAAGAAATCCCCGAAATCCGCACCTATATCGCCGTCGATGGCGGAATGTCCGACAATCCCCGACCGATTACCTATCAATCGGTTTACCGGGCCGTGGTCGCCAATAAAATGAGTCAAGAATGTCAGGAAGTGGTGACAATAGCTGGAAAACACTGTGAATCTGGCGATATTCTAATTAAGGATATTGCGCTACCGAAAACCAACCCGGGGGATATTTTAGTGGTTTTAGCCACGGGAGCCTATAACTACAGTATGGCTTCTAATTACAACCGCTTACCCCGTCCGGCGGCGGTAATTGTCCAAAATGGAGAAGCTAATCTGATCCTCGAACGGGAAAATCTGGCGGCTCTGCTGCGTCAAGACCGCCTACCCACTCGACTCTCCTTGATGTAAACCTCATCGCCATTGTCCCCCATGTCGGGTTTTTTTCTGGACCCTCGCCGGTTATTGTCCTGGATTCTCAGCCATGGTCTGTCATTGCTAGACTTTGGGTTAGTTCTCCTCCTTACCTATATGCTGCTGCTAATTATCGGCGAGCGGCGTACTTTTTGGATGGTGCGGGGACTAATCTATTTAATGCTGGCCTCGGTGATTAGCGATGCCCTAGGATTGCGCTTGCTGGGGTTAGTCCTAGAAAAATTGATTTTGGGGTCGGCCGTGGCCATCGCTGTGATTTTTCAGTCAGAATTCCGCCGTTTTTTAGAATTATTGGGCAAAGGTCAAGTGTGGGAATTATTTAAAAAAAGTTCCCCCACTCCCAAGACCGATAATGTCATTGATGAGTTAGTGGACGCGGTGAAGGATCTATCTCAAAATCGCACCGGCGCGCTGATGGTATTAGAAACCAGTGGCAATCTCGACACCAAGGTGTTTGTCAATCCGGGGGTGACGCTAAATGGCGAAGTATCTAAGGAATTAATTCAAACTATTTTTCAAACTAAAACTTTACTGCACGATGGGGCCGTCTTTATCCGCGGCGATCGAGTGGTGGCCGCTGGTGTTATTCTACCCCTATCGGAGCGCAGTACCTCTAGGCAATTAGGCACCCGTCATCGGGCAGCCATGGGCATTACCGAAAGGCTAGATAATTGTATCTGTATTGTGGTTTCTGAGGAAACTGGCTCGATTTCCCTCGCGTCGGGGGGTAATTTGGATCGGCCTTTAACCAGTAGTAAACTAAAAGAGCTGCTCGAAGCGAAGTTTTCTCCGTCGGGAGAGGGGGAAGTGGTCGCACCGAGTTGGGGACGTTTAGGGCGTACAATTGGCTTAAAAGGTCGTCTAATCTTAGAAAAATTCTCCCGTTCGCCCAGCGCAACCCCGAAAGATAGAAAATGACTGTTAAACCGAGCTTATCACCAGAATTACCTACGGATTTAGATAAAAACCGTTTGCCTCAGCACGTCGCAGTGATTATGGATGGGAACGGTCGTTGGGCGAAAAATCGTGGTTTACCCCGGATTATGGGCCATCAACGGGGAGTAGATGCACTCAAAGACTTGCTGCGCTGTTGTCGCGACTGGGGGATTCCCGCTTTAACTGCTTATGCTTTTTCGACGGAAAATTGGGGTCGTCCCCTGGAGGAAGTAGAGTTTTTAATGACTCTATTCGAGCGGGTTTTGCGGCGGGAATTAGAAGAAATGATGCAGCAAAATGTCAAAATTCGCTTTATTGGTAATTTATCAGCCTTGCCAGAGTCTTTAAGACGGGAAATTGCTAAATCTCAAGCAGAAACTAGCAAAAATTCCGGTATTCAATTTACGGTGGCTACTAATTATGGTGGCCGAGAGGAGATCGTGCAAGCTTGTCAGGCGATCGCTCGTCAGGTGCAACAGGGTTTAGTCTCCCCAGAAGCGATCGATGAATCTCTCTTTGAACAGTATCTTTATACTGCTGGGATTCCTAACCCAGACCTGTTAATTCGCAGTAGTGGGGAAATGCGAATTAGTAATTTTTTACTATGGCAAATGGCCTACGCGGAAATCTATGTTACTGACACCCTCTGGCCCGATTTCGATCGAGTGCAATTTCACCGCGCTTTAAAAGATTATCAGGGTCGTCATCGTCGTTTTGGCAAATTATAGAGCCTGCAGCCCAAATTTAGCGAAATAGCCACTGTGGAGCAGTTAAAGGACAATTTTTGATTTTTCACTTTTAATCTTAAATTACTCCCTAGGGCAACGGTTAAACTGCGACGAGAGGTCGTTTGTGATCTGCTCGATTTCCCCAATACGGTAATCCGTAAACCGGCTGCAGCTAGACTTTTTCCCCGGCTAAAATAAAATAGGGGGGAGAATAACTATCGATGATAAGCAGTTTTAAGATTATGGGATTCTTTGACTCAGAAGTGGTTCAACAGGAAGCTAGACAGCTATTTGAGGATTACCAGTCTCTCACACAACTGGGCAGCGAGTACGGGAAATTCGATCGAGAGGGTAAAATCATCTTTATCGATAGGATGGAGGAGTTAATGGAACGCTACAAGATATTTATGAAGCGTTTTGAGTTATCTGAGGATTTTTCCGCCCAAATGACCGTAGAACAGCTAAAAACCCAATTAGGTCAATTTGGCATGACTCCGCAAATGATGTTCGACCAAATGCAGCAAACCCTTGAGCGGATGAAGGCAGAAATTCGCTAAAATTGCCGATATTTATCGGGTATTGGCTGTCTTTTGCCCGATAATGGCCTCTCCAGTTTACCGCTCAGAAATTTGGGGTTTCTGCGGTTTTTCGAGAACGATGATCTAATAATTTTAAGTAGGTTAGCTGATGAACTCCAGGCCAGATTCACAAGAGAATATTGAGCCACCTCAGTATAGTGAAAAAACTAACCGCATTCAGGCGATCAGTCAACTGATTAAGGCGATAACCCCGTTAATTTGGGCTATAGTTGTTCTAGTGGTTATCGTGCCTCTTTTAGGGAAAATTTGGCTAGGAACTGCCAGCAATGAACCATTAAAAACTAAGGTTGCTACCGAAACTAACCTAGAGATTCCCATCACTATACCCCAAAAATCTAACAGTCAAATCGATCGAGAAATTAGCCAAGCTTTACAGACAGCGAGAGCCAATTCTCAAAGCTTTGCCCTAGGAGAAATTGAGGGATGGGTGGAGGAGTTGATGACAAGAGTAGATCAGGGTTTTTTGCCTTGGTATTTTAACTATTTCAATCAAAAACAATTTGAGGGTAAGGCCTTTTTAAGCGGATTATACTCCTCGATCGCTCACTGGGTCAATACAGATAATCCACCCCCGGAACAGGTGGTGGCAGAAAATTTGACCAAAACTATTCAAACCGAGTTTACTAAACGGGTAATTCGTCCCCAAGAGGCCCAATTACGTCTAGAGAGAATTACTAGGGATGCCGTTAATTTATATGTCAGTAATTTAAGCAATGAATTAGAGAATATTCAGGCCAGTTATCAAATTCCCCAAGGCAAATGGGATCGTTATCTTGGTGATATAGCCATAACAATTCAAGATACCGAGGGCAATATTTCTAACACATCAATTAAACTTTTAGTCGGTGGTGCCACTGCTTTGGGAGTTAAATCTCTGATCCCAGTGATGAAAGTGGGCAGCACAGTTTATTTGTCCCTAGCGGGAAAAACGGGGGCGAAAATTGCCACTAAAACTGGTGGAGCAGTAGCGAGTAGTTTTGGGGCAGAATTAATAGATCCAATCGTGGGAATTGGTTTGATAATTTGGGATTTATGGGACTATCAGCACACGGTAAACATTGAAAAACCAATTCTGCGGGATGCCATTTTTAATTATTTACAAGAAGTCAAATATGATCTAGTCAATAATCATCAAGGTAGCGTCCTTTCCTCTATTTATCAAATTGAAGCCAGTGTCAATAAATCCTTAGTGAGAACCTATTAATGTATCTTTTCACTTTCCAAGGTTTATTAACACAAGTTTAGATACTTTAAAAATGAAACTTAGAGTAAGATTTGAATCTAGAAAAATTGACTCAGCTTTGAGGTGAATTTACCGATTGTGGAATCAATTTGAAAATGGGTTATTTCGTTTTTGTAAATATAATAGTCGAGACCTAAATTTTTTGATTTATTTATTAATAATTTTAATTTCTCTTCCCTTTCTTGTTGTTTTTTTATCTATTAGTGAGGACAAAGATTAAAAAGAGTATCACCCATTTCTTATGATCAAATGGCCTTAGCTCATCATAAAGGTCAAAGGTATTAAAGGTGTAAAGGTTACTGCCAACCACGCAAATTAAAATAACCCACACAAAAATCAGCCCCTTGGGCTGCTAATAAACTTTTCTGTAAAATTGGCAATAAATGGGACTCAATATTATCAAAAATGCGCGGCATATATATTTTTAATCCGTAGGGTGCGCTCTTCGATAGCGTAACGCACCGACAATTGTGGTGGGTGATTTTGGTTATGGTGGTGGGTTACGCGTTGCTAACCCACCCTACTGGTTTACTTAATCCAAACAGTTTTAACGTTGACAAATTCGCGAATACCTTCGACACTTAATTCCCGTCCAAAACCAGAACGTTTAATACCCCCAAAGGGCAAGCGAGGATCGGATTTAACCATACCGTTAATAAACACACAACCGGCCTCAATTTCGGTAATTAAACGCTCAATTTCTGCGGGGTTATTCGTCCAAGCACTAGAACCTAAACCAAAGGGACTATCATTAGCTAAAGCGATCGCTTCATCGATATTTTTGACTCGAAATAGTAAAGCCACCGGTCCAAAAAATTCCTCTTTTTCCCCCGGAGAACCGACAGGAATATCGGTTAAAATCGTTGGTAGATAAAAGTTACCTTTTCCCTCTAAACGTTGACCCCCCACAAGGACTTTACCACCCATAGCGACGGTTTTTTCGACTTGATGGGCAATTTCCGAGACGATCGATACCGTGGCCAAAGGACCGATATCAACAGTTTCATCGAGGGGATCACCCACTCTTAAAGCTTGGAATTTAGCCACTAATAACTGTTCAAATTGATCGGCGACAGTTTCCATGACAATAAACCGTTTAGCAGCGATACAAGTCTGACCATTATTTAACAATCGCGCCGTCACTGCCGTAGCCGCTGCCGCCTCGATATCGGCACTATCTAAAACGAGAAAAGGATCACTACCTCCCAACTCCAAAACCACTTTTTTGATCTGTTTTCCTGCGGCGGCTGCTAAACTCATCCCCGCCGGTTCACTACCGGTTAAAGTGGCGGCTTTTACCCGTTCATCGTTAATTAAATCACTAACGCGATCGGCCCCGATCAAGAGAGTTTGAAAAGCACCTTCGGGAAAACCGGCTTCTAATAAAATTCTTTCCACCGCTAAAGCTGATTGGGGGACATTAGAAGCGTGTTTGAGTAGGCCGACATTTCCCGCCATTAAAGCGGGGGCAGCAAAGCGAAATACTTGCCATAAAGGGAAATTCCAGGGCATAACCGCTAAAATCACCCCTAAAGGTTGATAACGGACAAAACTGCGACTAGCATCGGTGGTAATCAGCACATCTTCCAGATAACCGGCGGCATTATCGGCATAAAAACGACAAACCAAGGCACATTTGAGGACTTCTGCGATCGCTGATTTGATTGGTTTCCCCATTTCTAAAGTCATGGTTTTAGCCAATGCTACTTGATCCCGTTCCAAAATGTCCGCCGCTTGCCGTAACCACTGTCCCCGTTCACTGATGGCGGTGCGGCGATACTGCTGAAAAGTCGCCTCAGCTAGGGCCAATTTCGCCGCCAATTCCTCCGAGGTTAGAGGGGTAAAAGTCTTGAGAATTTCTCCCGTGGCAGGGTTAACTGAAGCGATACCCATATCCAATTGTCTCCTATCGAGGGCTATATCTCTAGTTTAGTTCTCCGGTTGTCCCGCTGCTGACATAATTCGATCGCTAATTGGATCGCCGCTTGCATACTCTGGGCCCTAGCGATGCCAAGACCGGCGATATCAAAAGCCGTCCCGTGGTCTGGAGAGGTGCGAACAAAAGGTAAACCGATGGTAGTATTAACAGCACAGTCAAAAGCCATTAATTTCACGGGAATTAGACCCTGATCGTGGTATAATGCCAGATATGCGTCGGCGGTTTGCCCTGCACCGCTAAACCAAGCGCGTCCGGGTTCCACCCAAAGGGTATCGGGGGGGACAAGGCCGATTAATTGGGTTTGCGGGTATTTTTGTCCCATTGACTGCAACCAAGGCTGTAACCAGTCTTTTTCTTCCCTTCCCAGTTTTCCCGCTTCGCCACTGTGGGGATTAAGGCCGGATATGGCGATTTTGGGGCGATCGATGCCGAAATCTAGCTTTAAAGACTCGATCAATAGGTCTAATTTTCGGGTCATCAGATCGGGGTTAAGAGCATCAGGAACTTCTCGCAGGGGGATATGGGTAGTGGCGAGGAGAGTGCGTAAGTTATAGCCGGTTTGAGGCGATTTAGCGACGAATAGCATCCCATAACGGTTAATTCCCGCCATGGTAGCTAAAACCTCCGTTTGACCGGGGAAATCATAACCTGCCAACTGCCAACAGGATTTAGCGATCGGACCGGTGACAATACCATCAAATTCGCCCTTGAGGGTGCGTTTTATGGCTTCTTGCAGGTAAAGAAAGCTAATTTCACCACTATGGGCATCCCCACGCCCGCAAACGATTTTTTCTTGATTGTAGGGCAAATCGATCAGAGAAAAGCGATCGAGGAGATGGGGATCGTGATAGGCTTTTTCGAGAAGCGTTCTGGTGCCGATTAGAGTAATCTGACAAATAGACGAGATTAGGGAATCGGCGATCGCTTTTAACACCACTTCAGGGCCGATTCCGGCGGGATCACCGACGGGGATAACTAGACGGGGAATAAAATAGGCGGATTCCATAAATTTTGGCCGTCAATATTGCTAATTCTCCCGATTAATCTCATCGTTGACAATTATCAGGAGGGAATAAATCAGTAAACAATCTTCAGTTTACCTAAAATGTCGGATGAATGCCCCCGCTAAATTTTTCGACAAGACATCAACCTTTGCGGGGGATGAAATCCGACCAGGATATTGACTGCGAAGCACGATTTTAATTCTACCATTTGTAGGTAAACTGTGTTATAATTAAACGATCCAAGGGTCGAGGATTAATCAATGCTAGTCGTAGAAGCCAAGCTAAAAAACGGGACACCAGAACAATATCACCGGCTTGATGAAGCAATTAGGACATCTCAGTTTGTGCGTAACTCTTGTGTTCGTTATTGGATGGACAATAAGGGGACAACCCGGAATGATCTTCAAAAGCTTTGTGCGGTACTAGCTAACAATAAAGAGACACCATGGGTTAATAAATTAAACTCTCAAGCTCGTCAATCGGCTGCTGATAGAGCCTGGCAATCAATTAATAGGTTTTACCAGAATTGTCATGCTAAGATACCGGGGAAAAAGGGTTTTCCTCGGTTCAAAAAGCATAGCCGTTCGGTTGAGTATAAACTAACAGGCTACAAACTATCTGATGATAGACGTAAAATCAAGTTCACTGATGGTTTTAAAGCAGGAGAATTTGATTTATGGTGTAATCAAAAAACCTTAGTTTATTATTCAGAGCAACAGATTAAACGGGTAAGAGTTGTTAGACGTGCTGACGGTTATTATTGCCAGTTTTTGATTGACGTAGAACGGCAAGAATACCATAAACCAACGGGACAAATAACAGGAAT
>NZ_JADBVE010000293.1:0-6961 GCF_020245285.1 Microcystis sp. M31BS1 | reverse complement strand
GGCACCCCCCTTAATAAGGGTAGATCCCCCCGCCTATCGGCACCCCCCTTAATAAGGGGGGCAGGGGATCAGAGTCCAAAATCTATCTTCTCTTTGATTATAACTACTTATTTACCTCCTCTAAGCCCATGTCTAGATTATTAATCAGCCAGTATCAGGCGGAAGTTGAAAAGATTGTCCAATATGGCGGCAGTCGCAAGGAAACTTCGATTAGAGTCGCTTTTCAGAATTTGTTAAATGACTATTGCAAGGCGCGGGATTTTTTGTTAATTCCGGAGTTGGATTATCGCACTAAGTCGGGAAAAGTTGTCTATCCTGACGGGACGGTAAAGGATGCTTTACGGTTAGATTGGGGATATTGGGAAAGTAAGGATCAATACGATAATTTAGATGAAGAAATTGAGAAAAAGTTAGCGAAAGGCTACCCTAATGACAATATTTTATTTGAAGATTCCCAGACGGCGGTTTTAATTCAAGGAGGAGAGGAAAGACTGCGCGTCTCGATGCGCGATGATGAGGCTTTGGATGGGATTATTAATGCTTTTATCAATTATGTCCGTCCGGAGGTTGAAGATTTTCGAGAGGCGATTGATAGTTTTAAGGAAGATTTACCAACAATTTTAGAAGCGTTGCGGGGTTTAATTGCGCGACAGTCGGAGACGAATCGGAATTTTGTGACAGCGCGGGACAAATTTTTAGAGATTTGTCGCAAGTCAATCAATCCAGAAATTAGTCTGGAAGATGTGCGAGAGATGATTATTCAGCATATTCTGACAGAGGATATTTTTATCAATATTTTTAATGAGTCCCAGTTTCACCGGGAAAATAATATCGCTAGGGAATTACAGGGAGTGATTGAAACTTTCTTTACTGGTAATACTAAGCGCAATACTTTAGGGACTATTGAACGTTATTATGCAGTAATTCGGCGGACGGCGGCGAATATTTATAACCACCACGAGAAGCAGAAGTTTCTCAAGGCGATTTATGAGAATTTTTATAAAGCATACAATCCGAAAGCGGCGGACCGGTTGGGAATTGTCTATACACCCAATGAAATTGTCCGTTTTATGATTGAAAGTGTGGATTATTTAGTCCACAAGCATTTTGGTAAGTTGTTGGCGGATCCAGGAGTAGAAATTTTAGATCCGGCGACGGGTACAGGAACTTTTGTGACGGAGTTGATTGAGTATTTACCGAAGGATAAGTTACAGTACAAGTATAAGCATGAGATGCACTGTAATGAGGTGGCAATTCTGCCTTATTATATTGCTAATTTGAATATTGAGTTCACCTACAAGCAGAAGATGGGTGAGTATGAAGAGTTTGAGCATATCTGTTTTGTCGATACCCTGGACCATGCTGCTTTTCATCTCAAGCAGATGGATTTGTTTGCCATGTCGGTGGAGAATACCCAACGCATTCAAAATCAAAATGACCGCAATATTTCTGTAATTATTGGTAATCCTCCTTATAATGCTAATCAGCAAAATGAGAATGACAATAATAAAAATCGGAAGTATCCTGCTATTGATAAGCGCATTAAGGATACTTACATCGAAGAGAGTACCGCGCAGAAGACAAAGCTATATGATATGTATTCTCGCTTCTTTCGTTGGGCTACTGATAGGTTAGGTGAAAATGGTATAATAGCTTTTATTACTAACTCTTCTTTCTTGGATGGTCGCTCCTTTGATGGATTTAGAAAATGTATTGAAGAAGAATTTACTTGCGCTTATTTTATAGATTTAGGTGGTAATGTCAGAAAAATTTCTGGTAGAGATGGTATTTTCATTGGTGAAAAACACACAATTTTTGGTGCTGCTGCTATGACAGGTATTGTGATAAGTTTTTTGATTAAAGACAATCATAATAATCGAAATAAGCTTTTTTATGCGAATCCTTTTGATGTTCATGAATTGCGACAAAATAAACTTAATTATCTGCAAGTAAATGATTTCAAAGATATTCACTTTGAGCATATCATACCAGACAAAAAACATAATTGGATTGAACAATCAGATAATGATTTTAATAGCTTAATACCTGTAGTTGATAAAGATACTAAGCTGTCCAAAGATCAAATTCATGAAGTTGCAATATTTAAGTTGTACACAAATGGAATAAAGAGTAATAGAGATGAATGGGTATATGATTTCAATTCACAGCAACTTGAGAGCAAGATAAGTTATTTTATCGATATTTATAATTCAGATATTTTTAAATACGCAGAAACGTCTTTGTTTTCCAATATAAATATTGATGAAATGGTAAATCTTAATATTAAATGGAGTCGAGATTTAAAAAAGCACTTAATTTCTAGGCATAGCATTACTTTTGATAGAGCAAAAATTATATTTTCTCTATTTCGCCCTTTTATAAAGCAATTATTTTACAGCGATTTTATACTCAATGATGTTCTAACTAACTATCATGCAGAATTGTTTGGGAAAGGATTTGATTATAGTAATAGTGTTATTTATTTTTCAGGTACTCCGCTTTCTAAACCTTTCCAAGTGTTTGCATCTAATGATTCTGCTAATTATGATTTTCTAGAAAAAACTCAATGTCTCCCCCTCTACCGCTACGACAAAGAAGGAAACCGCATCGATAATATCACCGATTGGGGATTGCAACAATTCCAAAACCATTACAACGATAAAACCATCACCAAACTCCACATCTTCCACTACACTTATGCAGTCCTTCATTACCCGGAATATCGCAGTAAATACGAATTAAACCTCAAGCGAGAATTTCCCCGGCTTCCCTTTTATGATAACTTCTCTCAATGGGTAGAATGGGGAAGCAAACTAATGGAATTACATATCAACTATGAAACCGTCGCACCCTACCCACTAACCCGCATTGATACTAATAATAACCTCAAACCCAAAACTAAACTAAAAGCTGACCGAGAAAAAAATTCTATCAACCTCGATGATGTCACTTTCCTACAAGATATTCCCAAAATTGCCTGGGAATATAAACTCGGTAATCGTTCGGCCCTAGAATGGATATTAGATCAATATAAGGAAAAGAAACCCAAAGATCAAACCATCGCCGAAAGATTTAATCATTATCGCTTTGCCGATTATAAAGAAACAGTAATTGACTTATTACAACGAGTCTGCACTGTCAGCGTCGAAACCATGAAAATAATAGAAGCGATGAGACATTAAAAAGATTGCTTCTGGGAAATCTTATCCTATACTCTGCCCCCAGTAAAAACTTTTTGCCGCAAACCCTAAGTAGGGAGGCACAATTATTTGTAGGATGGGTTAGCGGTAGCGTAACATGAGCGGGCGTTGGGTTTCATGCTTCAACCCAACCTACGTTCATCTTATATTTAATTCCACCCACCCACTTACTTTCTATTCTTGTCTAAGTTGTTGTAGTTTTTCTGTCTCTTTTGCGGGTGGTTGTATAGTTTTTTTTGCGGGTTATTCTCAAGCGTTCGGCTATTCTTGCCACTGTCGCCACACTTAACACTATACCAGTTCTTTCTAGGAATAGTGTTGATAGTTCAGCTAGAGTTGCGTCATTATTTTCCTCAATTAACTCACCGAGGACGAGCATTTGTTCTGGCGTGAGTTTTAAATGACGTCCACATCGATAAGTCTTCGGTCGAAGATCTCCCGTGTCTCGATATTGTTTCAAAAGCTTTTGTACAAAACTTAGGGTTACGCAGAATCTTTTCGCTAATTGTCTTTGAGAGATGGGTTCGTTATAATAACAGTCGAGGATTTTCTGACGGAACTCTACTGGATAGGATTTCATTTTTTGTGCGGTTTAGCTATCGATGACATTATACTTCATATTTGTGAGAAAGAAAGAAAAATGTTATAGTGGGTTTTCTGGCGCGACGCAAGCGATCGCTAAAGATGTTATTATCTAGGACAGTCAACTGAAAATTCCCGCAACCTTCCTAGCCACCGATGAGAGCGATCGCTAAAGATGATATTCTTTATATTCACCATGAGGATGTGCCGGTTTACAAAAAAGGCGGTTCAGTGGTGAGAAATAGTTATTTTTGGGCGCTAAAATCGATCGCCTGTGGAGCGCGTCGGGGACAGGATTGGGAGTTCGATGCGGAGGTGTGGGTGGCGCTGGTGCGGATGTTGCTCTGTTTTGCCAATTCTGGCTATTTGGGCGATGGTGAGACAATTTTAGAGTTTACTGTCGATTCTCCCATTCCCGAACCTTTGCGGGGGATATCTACTTACTTATAGCCTCGCTGAGATAGTTAGCGGTGGATTCCACTAGGGGAATAGTATTTTCGTATAACATTCGCGTCGGTCCGATAATGCCAACACTACCGACGGGAGTATCTCCCTGTTTATAAAAAGCGGAGATAAGAGTACAAGGGCGCATGGATTCCAGAGGATTTTCGGAACCAATAGTGATTTTGACTTTTTTAGCTGATTTTTCCGGTTCTGGTCTTTGTAAAATCAGGGGTAAAAGGCGATCCTGTTCTGCTTCCAATAGATGCAGTAACATTTGTACTTGTTGCCATTGGGCGAATTCGGGCTGTCGAATGACTTCAGCGACACCATGGACGATAATTTCTGGGGTGGCAGTGGATTGGAGACTAGCGCCGATTTCCTGGCTTAATTGTTGGAGAAAATGGGTATAACGGGTAAATTCTCGCTCGATTTGCTGCCAATCGAGGTTAATTAAATCTGCCAAGCAATAACCCTTTAATTTTTCCCCCAGAAAATTAGAGAGGATTTGTAATTCTTCTGCTAATCCATCCTTCTTGTCCGTTGCCATAGACTCAGGAATTTCTATCATAACCGAGCGTGTTTGTAAACTATCTGTAACAATAATTAACATGATCTGCCGGTCCGAGACGGGGACTAATTGCAGATGACGCAGGGTATTGGTGAGGGTGTGGGGGAGGGTAACGATAGCGATATAACCGCTTAAACCGGCTAAAAGTTGGGTGGCCCGTTGCAGCAGACTTTCGAGACTCCAAGCGGGAGATTTAGCGTTTTGATGCAGATAATAGCCGATTTTTTCGCCGATACGGTCATCGGGAGTCATCAACTCATCGACGTAGAGACGATAACCCCAATCGGAGGGAATGCGTCCGGAGGAAGTGTGGGGTTGATAGAGTAAACCTTCTTTTTCCAGTTTACCGAGAGCATTGCGAATCGTGGCGGAACTAACAGTAAACTTGTACTCATCAAGTAGAGTTTTCGAGCCAACCGGTTCGGCCGTGGCGATATAATGTTGGATTGTCGCCTTTAAGATATGTTGATAGCGATCACTGAGATGGGTTCTAGCGGACATAGGGGAATAATCTTAACAAAAGATTTATAACATTTTTTTAGACAGTATAACGCTTAATCAGTTATCAGTTATCAGTAATCCATGGTGAGAAAGGGGATAGTTTGCCTCTCTCTTTTCCCGATGGTGGCCATGAAAATTAGTAACGGGGAATATTAGGATCGACGAGGAGGGAATAAGCATCGATGCCACCGTTAATATTCTTAACATTAGTAAAACCCTGACTTTGTAGCCATTGGCACATTTGCAGGGATCTCATGCCATGGTGACAGATAACGAGGGTTTCCGCTTGGGGGTTGAATTGGCTGGCAATAGTGGGCGACCATTCTTGGTATTGACTCAAGGGTAAAATGGTAAAATTGGCTACAGATGCGATCGCAACTTCCTCTGGTTCGCGCACATCAATAAGTTGTAAATTAGGATCATGATCGGCTAAACGGAGAGCGAGTTCATGGACGCTAATTTCGGGAATGCTCATAGATTTGGTTTTAAGAATCGGTTATCTTTCCTTTAGAGTAGCAAATCGAGGGACCCTGAGCGGTTAGGGACTTGCGTAGGAATAATATCCCAGCCAAGTGGGGGGATTTGGTCAGTGCCAGAGCGGGGGGGTGATATAATGGGGAAACGGCAGGTATTGAAGAGATTGATGCTTTTTAGTAGGCCGATTAATCGACAAGCTGAATTTCGATGAATATTGAACAAGCCGTTATCGAAAACTTGCGAAAACTTCCTTTAGAAAAACAACAAGAAGTCTTAAACTTCAGCCAATTTCTAACTCAGATAACTTCGCCAAAAATTGCAGAGATGACCTCCCACGAAAAAGCAGAAGATTGGCTAAAATTTCTGGAAAGTCAACCCAAGGATACCCCCGGATTACCCGATGAAGCCTTAGGGCGTGAAACTATCTATGACTGATGGCTAAATATCTATTTGATACCAATATTTTACTCAGGCTGAGTGACCGAATTTCCGCTAATTATGCCTTAGCAAGAGATGCGACCTATATCTTAATAGAGCAAGGACATAAATGCTGCTTGACCTCACAAATTATCATTGAGTTTTGGGTAGTTGCCACCCGTCCTACTGAGGTTAATGGGTTAGGCTGGACTCCTGAAAGAACTAAAAATCAAATCAATCAATTTCTAACCAGATTCACTGTCCTCGAAGAAACGCCAGAGATATTTCCCCTTTGGTTTCAATTAGTCACTGACTATAACATCAAGGGAAAAAGAACTCACGATATTAGGCTTCTGGCTGTTATGAAAGCTCATAGTATCACTCATTTATTAACCTTTAATCCTGATGACTTTGTTCCCCTTCCTAATATCATCATCCTTCAGCCGCAAGACTTACTTAATCCCTAATGGTGAGGGGAATTCTGGGGAACAGAAAAAAGCGCATTTGCCCCCGGCTGGATTTCAGTTAAGCTTTGATCAGAGGTTATTGCAGGAGGGAGTTATTGATACCGAATAGATTCACCCAGATGTATTGCGCTGAAACTATCTTTTCCCCGGTTTTTTATCCTCTGATTAATTTTTAAGTTGTACTGTATTCTCCCCACTTCCCCACTTCCCCACTTCCCCACTTCCCCACTTCCCCACTTCCCCACTTCCCCACTTCCCCACTTCCCCACTTCCCCACTTCCCCACTTCCCCACTTCCCCACTTCC
>NZ_JADBVE010000292.1:0-11042 GCF_020245285.1 Microcystis sp. M31BS1 | reverse complement strand
GGCGTTGTCAGATCAGAAGAGGAAAGATGCAATGCTCCGGTGCTGATTCGGAGCATCTTTCAATTTGACAACGCCGATTGTAGGGCTAATTCATGAATTAGCCCTACGCCGATTGTAGGGCTAATTCCACTGCTAAATCGATCGACTCTTGTTCCCCACTTAAGCCCAACTATCGGCACTATTCGTTCATTAAACACTAATTGTCAAGATGCAATGCAATCCTTGCTATCAAAGTAATTTCAGTTCCGGTGCTGATTCGGAGCATCTTTCAATTTGACAACGCCAGAAAAAGACTGGCAGCTAATAGCTTCTTTATTATATCTCCCGCAAAAGTGAGTTTTTAATCGCATTTTCCAGAAAAAGATCGCTTTTCTACTGCTAGGAAATAATCTATTTCTTTCTGCTTCTCCTGACTCGGAGAATACTGACTCGGAGACTCCTCACTTAACGGAAGATTTTTGATTTATGCAGCAGGTTTATTGATTAGGCACTGATACTAGATAAGTAGTTATAGAATTCTAATAACTCCTCATTAGTTAGCAGTAAACGAGACTTTTTGCCATAGGTAGAAATCAGGTATTCCCGACCTTTTTCTGTGGTCCAAGCTAATCGTTTCATCTCCACATCAATTTTAGTTTTAAGCACTGAATAATCGATTTCTTCGGGAATAACAACAACTGGTTCTGGTGCCGGGGGTTCTTCTTCAGTTAAACTCGCTTCTTCTGGCAATTCTGATAATAAGGAGTAATTATCGGTTTCCATTTCTAATAATAAAGGCTCTGGTTCTGGTAAAGGAATATCCTTAACTTGAGGTAATTCCGGTTCAATTTTAGCCGGGGGAATATCCTTAACTTGAGGTAATTCCGGTTCAATTTTAGCCGGGGGAATATCCTTAACTTGAGGTAATTCCGGTTCAATTTTAGCCGGGGGAATATCCTTAACTTGGGGTAATTCCGGTTCAATTTTAGCTTCAGGACGAGGTATTTCGGTGACTTTAGCCGTTTTAGTCGATTTTTTGGCACTAGGGACGGTTTTAGGTAAATCTTCCGGTAGAGAAATATTATTGGGGCTGATTTTTTCCACAAGCTGGAGATCGGGGGTGTTTTCAGCTTCTAAAAGCAGTAAAGCTCTTTCTCTGGCTCTATCTTCGGCGATTTCCACCGTATCTGCCGCTGCTAAACCTGTAACGACCGTTTTTCCCTCAATTTCGATGATCGCTCTCACAATATACTTGCCGTGATCGATTTGAACTAACTCGCTAATCAGGGCAACTTGGGGGTAACGTTGGCGTAACTTTTGCAACATGGTGACTTTTTCGAGTTCTTTTGTACTTATAATAAAATACTCTATCGTAATTATGGAAAAATGTAGCAAGTTCTTGCTAGGATCAAAGATTAGATAAAATTTTCAGTCCTAGGATTAGCCTTGCCCATGGTAACAAGATTCTACTAGGCTGAAGCTTCTGCCAGAAAGACGAGCGATCGCAAAAAAGTTTGCCAGTGTTCGCTATTGGCTTATCCTAAGAAAGGATTCGATAATTCTCAAGGTAGGTTCGGGTGTTCGATGCTTGCTTAGTTTACCTTCACTGTCACCTACAGCGATCGCAATTAGCCCGATAGAGATAATCTCTCGAGTCAATGGTTTAAATCAATCCTCTCATTATATAAGTATTTAAACTTAATTGTCCACCATTCCGTCAGTGTCTTGTAAGTAAGGATTATTGTTAGATGGACTTCTCGATCGCCACACTCCTCTCTCATCTTAGTGATGATAAATTAGCTACGGGTAAACTTCTCGAAAAAAAATTAGGCTGCGAAGACGATCCCGAAAGCTGCGAAAAATTGCAAGTGATTCTCGATGCTTTGGAACGTTTGGGAATGGTTGTCAAAGAACGGGGGCGCTATCGTCGTGTAATCGAGGAAAATATCGTAGAAGCAAAGCTGCGCTGTTCCAGTAAAGAATTTTGCTTTGCTATCCAAGATATCGAAGATGCTGATGACATCTACGTGTCGAAAAATCATCTCAGTAACGCTTGGAATGGCGATCGAGTTTTAGTCAAAATCATCCGTGAGGGAACCCGTCGTCGTTCTCCGGAAGGAGAGGTGAGATTAATTCTCGAACGAGCTAATCCTTCGCTTCTAGCGCAAGTAAAACAGGAAAATGAACAGTTTGTGGCGGTTCCCCTCGATGATCGCCTAAAATTTACCCTTAATCTCCTCGAAAATGGTCAAAATCTCCAAGAAAATATCGATCACCTCGTTCATGTTTCCGTCCTCCGTTATCCCCTAGGAGAAATGCCTCCCATCGGTAAAGTTACTCGCATTCTCGGTTCTACTGCCGAGGCCGCTGCCGACACGGATATCGTCTCCTGTAAACACGATCTACCCCATAATTTTCCGCCAGAAGCCCTCGAAATTGCCGATAATTTAGCAGATTTCTTCGATAGTGGCGAAAAAGAACAACTGCGAGATTTAACTCCACTCTTCACCTTTACCATCGAAGATGACACCCCTCTAGATTATCCCCCAATCATTGAAAATGCCTTTTCTTTAGAGAAAATCAACCAAAATCGCTGGCAAGTGGCCATTCATATCAGCGATGTGGTCCGTTACATTGAACGGGGCGGATTATTGGATAAAGTTGCCAAAAAACGGGGAACTGCCGTCTATTTAGGCGAAAAAGTGCTGCCATTAGTCCCGGCTGCCCTTACCAGTCGTTGTTCCCTGTCACCCCAAGAACAGCGCCCCGCTATTTCTATCCTCGTCACCCTCGATGATAAGGGGGAGCTAGTGGAGTACGAAATCACCCGCAGCCTCATCCAAGTGGATCAACATTTTACCTATCAACAGGTGCGCGATCTGCTCAGTGAAGAAGATAGCGAAGCTGCCCCCACCGATACCGTTGAAACCCTGAAAGATTTATTTTTCAGCGTTTGCCCCACCCTAAAATCCCAACGTCTGCAGCGGGGTAGTTTTGATATTCAATTAGACAAAATCTCTCCCTACAAAGACGAAGGACGGGGGGGGACTGTTCTCGCTTCTAATAATTTACCGGCCCGTTCTTTACTGACAGAAGTGGCAATTTTAGCCGGCAAAGTTGTCGCTGAACATTTACAGGCCTTAAAATTGCCCTGTATCTACTGTGGACAATCGGAACCGGATTGGGATGAATTGGAGGATTTACTCAAATTGGCCAATAATTTAGGGGCAGAATTAAATTTAACTGCCGAGGAGGAGATTAAACCCAATGACTATCAAAATCTCACCCGCACTTTTTCCGCTTCTTCATCGGTGAAAGTCCTCAATTATCTGCTGCAAGAAACTCTCAAATTAGTTAGATATAGCAGCCATCCTCTACCCCATTTTGGTTTGGCCTATCCTAGCAATTATACCCACTGTCTCTCCCCCCTACAAAGATATGCCGATCTTTGGGTACAACGGGTGTTAAAACTCCTACTAACCGAGGGGAAAGATCGCCGCAGCAAAATCGTCAAAGTCGGGGTTAATTTGGGCAGTAATAGCTGTCATGGACAGATTCATTGGAATATTCTCCCAAGTCAAATTCAGGAGGAGTTAGAAGAAGAAAGCCATCTAATTGTTTCCCATCTCAATGATCGCTCAAAAATTGCTGAAGATGCGGAAAAAGACCTAGAAGGATTGAAAAAAGCCGAGAAAATGAAAGAAAGAATGGGTCAAGTGTTTCGCGGCTTAATTACCGGTGTACAATCCTATGGTTTCTTCGTGGAAATTTCCGATTTATTAGTGGAAGGGTTGGTCCATGTTTCTTCTCTCAAGGATGATTGGTACGAATATCGCGCCCGTCATAGCTGTTTGGTAGGACGGAAAAATCGCGTTGCCTATCGTCTCGGTGATGAGGTAGAAGTGGAAGTAAAAGATGTAGACTATTATCGTCAGCAAATCGATCTAGTTACGGTTAGCGGTGGCAGTTCAGCAAGTTATGACGACTTAGAAGAAGATTAATTATGAATCAACCAACCACCGAAAAAATCGGGAAAACCCGCTTTATTCTGCCCTTTTTATGCGGTATTTTTCTCTTTTTAACTGGCTGTGTCCGTTACGATGTGGGCATTAATTTTCCCCACCAACACCACGGGGAAATTATTCAACATATCACCCTCGGACAACGTTTAACCAGTCTCAGTCAAACCGAAGCCACTAAATGGTTAAATAGTATCGAACAGAGGGCAAAATTACTTAAGGGGAAAACCGATCATATTTCCGAACGAGAAATAATTGTCACTATTCCCTTTAGTAATAGTCAGGAATTAGAGGAAAAATTCAATCAATTTTTTGATCCTAGTTCTTCCTTTAAAATCACAAATTCCCCTAATACCGATGATATCAAGCTACTGCAACTAGATTCAAAACTGGCAGTGACAGAACAAGATTGTTTCTTTTTGACCCAGAAAAACTTAAAATTAACCGTTGATTTGCGGGCTTTGGGTGTACTTTCTGAACAGGGAAATATTATCATTAGCCCCGGTTCCTTAGTCGATATCGACTTCGCTTTAAAGACTCCCTTAGCCGGTCAAAATATTGAAGATGACTCAGGATTAAATCCCCCGGTAGAACAAGTTGACAATCAGTTAATTTGGCATTTAAAACCGGGAGAAATTAACACCATTGCGGCAGCTTTTTGGGTTCCTAACTATTTAGGTATCGGCACAATAGTTATTGTTTTAATAACAGTTTTTGCCTATTACTTGAAATATAAACGCTTGCCCGGTGTATCCCCATCGACTTAAATTGAGAGGGCAACTAAGTAGTTATTGTTAAAAACTGTCAGACACCCCCCTTATTAAGGGGGGATTAAGGGGGGATCAACACCCCCCTTATCAAGGGGGGATTAAGGGGGGATCCATCTTCAATTTAATTATGAACAGCCACTTATTGACCGAGATTTAATGATCAATAAGAGAAAAATTAGCCAACTTATGAAACTGATCTAAAAATTGGCCCGCAATAGGGAAAATCTTGGCTAGGATCAAATCATAGTCATAATTGAGACTAGACGAGTTTCCCTTTTTTACTTTATTACTGGCAATTACAGTTATGGTTAGCAATATTCCCTTTTCTATCCCCGAATATAGCCTCGATCGAGATTGTACCACCCTCTCCCGTCACGTCCTGCAACAACTACAAAGCTTTTCCCCCGACGCGCAGGATTTAAGCGCAATTATGAGTCGGATTGCCCTAGCGGGGAAATTAATTGCCCGTCGTCTCAGTAAAGCGGGATTAATGGCGGATGTGCTAGGTTTTACCGGAGAAACCAACGTCCAAGGGGAATCAGTCAAGAAAATGGACGTTTTTGCCAATGAGGTATTTATCTCGGTTTTTAAGCAAAGTGGTTTAGTTTGCCGTCTTGCTTCCGAGGAAATGGATAAACCCTATTATATCCCAGAAAACTGTCCCATCGGTCGCTATACCCTACTCTACGACCCGATCGATGGTTCTTCCAATGTGGATATTAACCTAAATGTGGGTTCGATTTTTGCCATCCGTCAACAGGAAGACAATGATTTAGACGGAGAGGCGCGGGATTTACTGCAAAATGGTCGTAAACAAATCGCCGCCGGCTATATTCTCTACGGACCCTCGACTATTTTAGTTTACTCGATCGGTCGCGGTGTTCATGCCTTTGTCCTTGACCCCAGTTTAGGGGAATTTATCCTCGCCCAAGAGAATATTATTATCCCCGATCACGGTCCGATTTATAGTACCAATGAGGGCAATTTTTGGCAGTGGGATGAGGCAATTCGCGACTATACTCGTTATGTCCACCGTCATGATGGTTACACGGCCCGTTACAGTGGGGCATTAGTGGGAGATATCCATCGAATTTTAATGCAGGGTGGTGTTTTTCTCTATCCGGGTACTGTTAAAAATCCCCAGGGAAAATTACGCTTAATTTATGAAACTGCCCCCCTTGCTTTTTTAATTGAACAGGCAGGAGGTAAAGCTAGTGATGGGGTGACAAATCTTTTAGATATAGTTCCCGATAAATTACACACCCGCACACCTTTAGTGATCGGTAGTGTCGAAGATGTTAAATTGGTAGAGTCTTTTATCGCCGATCGCCGTCATCGCGATCGAGTTTAACTTATAGTTTTATTTAGCGATTAAGTAAGTAGTTATAATTAAATTGAAGATAGATTTTGCGTCTGATCCCCCCTGCCCCCCTTGATAAGGGGGGTGCTGATAGGCGGGGGGATTTGAGAACTTTTAACACCTACCTACTTAGGAAGCCAGATATTTTCACTATTTCCTAACTGTTTTACGGTTTTATATCTAGTCTATCAGCAGTCAGCATATCCCTCACCACTCTCCCCGATATGGAAATTCAACGGGTCATCTTAAATAACATCGGGCTATTTGAAAAGCTGGAAATTTTCTTGGCGCCTACAGAGCAAAACCCAAGCAAAATTACCGTTTTTGTTGGTAATAACGGGGCTGGTAAAACTGCTATACTAAAAGCATTAGCAACTTCTCTTAGTTGGTTTACTGCTCGTTTACTTACAGAAAAAGGGAGTGGTAATCCTATTTCTGAAGATGCCATATTTAATACTGCTAATGCTGGCAGCATTGAAATCGAAGTCTGGGATTCCTCCAAATCATTAAACAATCCTGATCAAAGCGATATTGACCATTATTTCAGATGGATTCTTGCCAAAAGTAGAAAAGGACGTAAAGCCCAATATAATAGCAACCTTAATGACTGTACGCGCTTGGCCAATCGTTATCGTGATGCCCTCACCCATGATGACAAAACTAGCCTACCCCTAATTGCGTTTTATCCTGTCGAGCGTGTCGTACTCGATATTCCACTAAAAATTAGGACTAAGCATACCTTTTTGCAATTGGACGGTTATGATAACTCCTTAAGTCAGGGCGTTGACTTTCGCCGCTTTTTTGAATGGTTCCGAGAACGGGAAGATACCGAAAATGAATCAGGAATTCCTGAAGACGTTCTCAACCAACTAAGACCACTAGCTGAAATCAATCAAGACGTATGGCAATGGTTAAACGAACGCAATGCCTCAGCTAAAGATCGGCAATTAACAGCAGTTCGCACCGCCATTGGCCGATTTATGCCCCATATGGATAACCTTAGAGTCCGTCGTAAACCTCGTCTCTACATGGCAGTGGACAAAAATGGTGAAACCCTCAACGTCGCCCAACTTTCACAAGGCGAAAAATCCCTAATGGCTCTTGTGGGTGATATTGCCCGCCGTCTAGCCATGCTGAACCCTGCCTTAGAAAATCCTTTAGCAGGTGATGGTATCGTTTTGATTGATGAAGTCGATTTGCATCTACATCCCTCTTGGCAACGTCGCCTCTGCGAGCGCCTGACCGAAACTTTCCCAAATTGTCAGTTTGTGCTGACAACCCATTCACCTCTAGTGATCAGTGATTGTAAAAATGTTTTGATCTACACTTTAGCTAATGGCGAATTGCGACAGTTGCCCTCTCAATATGGGCAAGATGCTAATACTGTCTTATTAGATGTCATGAATACCAGCATTCGTAATGAGAAAATTGATACTGAATTGAACGATCTGTTAGATGCCATACAAGATTCAAAGCTAACCGAGGCTCAACAATTGCTGGCAGAATTAAGTGAGGAACTACCTGCCAATCATCTCGAATTGGTCAAAGCAAAACTACTGCTCCGTAAACAAGAATTGCGTCATGGGAACCATTAGTAAAGGGGCTGAACCTTATGCGAACCATTAGTAAAGGGGCTGAACCTTGTTGTTTAAAAGCTTGGAAAAGGAAGAACCCTCATGGGGCATACGATGATTTAGATAAAACAGAAGAAGGGAAAGTCGTTCGGGCAAAGATTCGAGACTATGCTCTTAATGAGCAGTTTTATCTTTGTGCCTATTGCTGCCAGCGAATCGAAAAAATTAATGCTTGCCATAATGAGCATATAGAAGCTCAAAAGCTAAATCCTAAACGTACGCTCGACTTTTCAAATATTGTTGCTAGTTGTAATACCCCTAATCAATGCGGTGATGCACATAAATCTCAACACCTACCCCTAACT
Source organism: Microcystis sp. M31BS1 (assembly GCF_020245285.1). NCBI lineage: Bacteria > Bacillati > Cyanobacteriota > Cyanophyceae > Chroococcales > Microcystaceae > Microcystis > Microcystis sp. M31BS1. Next base: position 2,975 of record NZ_JADBVE010000292.1, on the reverse strand, counting down.
CCCCTGATGACAGAATGTGAAACAGAACTGCGATTCAAAATTAGTGGTCGGGTAGAAGGATTGAGCGATCGGGCAGCTGTCACGATTCGAGTTTTAAATTTGGGTGACCATGAAAAAAATAACCGTGCTTTGATCGAAACACGGAAGCAGTTGTCTAATGTTTTATTATGGGAAAATGGCATAAATCCAGATGACGGCTTAGAGGATGATGAAATATTAAATATATTAATCGATGACCTATCACAACCTCAGCAAGATCAAATGGAACCTTTCACTCCAGTAGTAATTAATATCTTGAGAAGTTGGCTCCAAGCTTAAGAGCAACCCTCTTGATAAATATGCTCTAAATTAAAACCTAAAACAGACAAATAACAACTGAAATGCAACGGACGGTTAAAAGAAGTAAGGCTCACCAGAATTCAAAAAAGCAATTTTAATAAAAAAAGCTTTTTGCTTTGTTAGATTCCAGACTATTTAAGGGTTTAGGCTGATTTAAACTACTAATTTGCTATAACCAGTTTAGGAGAGCCAGAAAAGTTCAGGGATGGGATTAAAAGAGTGATTGTAATTCTGGACTCTACTCAAAGAAAAATATCCCAGTCGTCGGGTTATTATTGCCAGCAAAAATATCAAAGATTTCCAAAACATTACTGATTGCTCCCTCTGGCAAGATATACATTATTAAAGCGAAACCGCTTGCTTTTATTTTTTTCAATAATAATTATAGATCCAAAACAATCTATTTGCCACCCGAAAAATTCTTGATCAATAGGACTCGATCGAGGATAATTAGAGAAAGTATCTTTGCTGGTGAAATTGAGCTTTACTTTGTCTAGGAAAAACCTGCCTTAGACAAAGTAAAGATCAGAAAATCCTACACCATGGATACTCTAACGGTCGTGCGGTGCGCCAAACCCAACGGTTAAGGTGTTACCCATTGGATCATAATAAACGTTTACTTCTGCCATTTTTGTCTGATTAATTATAAGGTTGTAATGATTGGGTAGGAGCGAATTTTTTGGTCAACTGTAATAATGATTAAATCATTTTGGATTGCTTGACAAATTAGCAGTCTATCAAAGGGATCACGATGCAAGGGAGGTAATTTCATTAAATAGGCGATGCTTTCTTCATCAATCGTTAAACTCGCTATTTGATGGCGATCGCGTTGTTTGGGCAGATAAACTTCTGGTGATTCTGGCAAGGGAAGTTTACCTAATTGATATTTAATAATGGCTTCCCAGATGGAGGCTACACTTAAATATACGCTATTTTTAGCGTCTTTAATGGCATCACAAAAATCTTGTGAAAGTTGAGGATCTCCATTAAGAAACCAGAGAAAGATATGAGTATCGAGTAAAAGTCGCATGATTTTTATAAAGGGTTTTCAAAGTCCTGTAGGATTTCATCGGGTAAGGGATCGTCAAAGTCAGCAGGAACGGTAAATTCTCCTTGACAGAGGGCGTAGGGTCTAGGCGTTTTTGGCTCTTTTTGTTGATTCCTTCTGGCTTGGGTAAATAATAAAAAGTCAAGCAGTTCTTCAACAATTTCTTCGGAGATTTGAGATATTTCTTGGATCAGTCTTTCTCTAGTTGTCATTAGGTTTGCTCCTTTTAAGGTTGAATATTTAAGATTTGACGTTGTTGATTATTACGGCGATCGAGTTCTTGCTTAAGGGTTTCTTTTGTTATCGTTGGCATTCAATTTTTCTTGGCGGTCTAATTGCGGGAAATAGCTCTTATAACAGTATAGCTATTGGTTTGGCGGTTTTGGTCATTTACATAGGGTTTTCTGAATAATGGTAAAACCCTTTTAAAATAAGGCTTTTGACCTGTTAAAATCCGATGTTAGTGCCAGACAATCGGATTGGGACTCTCAAAAACCTTTTGAAAAATCTGGGAACGAGACGCATTCATTCCTTTAAGTGTGTCAATCTATTCTAGGGCTACAGAATTGGCTCCTTTATAAGCTTGGTTAAAGGCTACAAACACAGTTGAAAAAACTGCGATTGCCACCTTCATACCAAACAAGCGAAACCGCTTGCTTTTATTTTTTTCAATAATAATTATAGATCCAAAACAATCTATTTGCCACCCGAAAAATTCTTGATCAATAGGACTCGATCGAGGATAATTAGAAAAAGTATCTTTGCTGGTGAAATTGAGCAGATTAGTCTAGGAAAACCCTGCCCTAGACAAAGTAAAGATCAGAAAATCCTACACCATGAATACTCTAACGATCGCTTGGATAGTCGTTCCCTTTTTGAGCGGCTTTATTGGCTATTTACTGTCTCGCTGGGCTAAATATCTGTCCTTAATTACTTCTGTTATCTCTCTCGCCTATTCTCTCCTTCTATTTAGCCAATCCTCCCCCATAACCCTCAACCTACTGGATAATTATGGCGTGAAACTGGTAGCCGATCAGTTAAGTGCCTATTTTATCCTCACTAATGCCCTGGTGACGATGGCAGTTATTTTTTATAACTGGGAAAGTAGCAAAACCGCCTTTTTTTACGCCCAAGCTATCATTCTCCACGGCAGCATTAATTCTGTCTTCGTCTGTGAGGATTTTATTAGCGTTTACGTTGCCTTAGAAGTAATTAGTATTGCCGCTTTTCTGATGATTGCCTATCCTCGCAGCGATCGCTCTCTCTGGGTTGCCCTGCGTTATCTGTTTATCAGCAATGTGGCGATGTTATTTTACCTAATCGGCGCAGTTTTAGTCTATAAAGCCAATAATTCCTTTGCTTTTGCCGGTTTAAAGGACGCACCTCCCGAAGCCTTGGCTTTAATCTTCATGGGATTATTAGTCAAAGGGGGAATCTTTGTCTCGGGATTATGGCTACCGATGACACACTCGGAATCGGAAACCTCCGTCTCGGCGCTGATGTCGGGGGTGGTGGTAAAAGCTGGCATTTTTCCCCTCCTGCGCTGTGCTTTAATCCTAGAGGATTTGGATGGACTAATTCGGCTTTT
>NZ_JADBVE010000291.1:0-8339 GCF_020245285.1 Microcystis sp. M31BS1 | reverse complement strand
TTTACGTCGCTCATTAGATAGTTTGTAGCCCGTTAGTTTATACTCAACGGAACGGCTATGCTTTTTGAACCGAGGAAAACCCTTTTTCCCAAGTATCTTAGCATGACAATTCTGATAAAACCTATTAATTGATTGCCAGGCTCTATCAGCAGCCGATTGACGAGCTTGAGAGTTTAATTTATTAACCCATGGTGTCTCTTTATTGTTAGCTAGTACCGCGCAAAGTTTTTGGAGGTCATTACGGGTTGTCCCCTTATTGTCCATCCAATAACGAACACAAGAGTTACGCACAAACTGAGATGTTCTAATTGCTTCATCAAGCCGGTGATATTGCTCTGGTGTTCCGTTTTTTAACTTCGCTTCTACGACTAGCATCTAATAATCCTCGACCATTGGTTAAATTAATTATAACACTAAATCCAGTTATTAAAGACTGATTATCTATTCCTCCTTTTGCCTATTGCAAGAGTGCCTTTTGCCTATCTTCACTAGGAAATTTATTTTGCCTGACTACTGATAACACAGTTTACCGACAGATGGGGGAATTAAACCGATGCTCCGCGGTTGATATTCTGGTCGGATTTCATCCCCCGCAAAGGTGAGTATCTTGTCGAAAAATGTAGCGGGGGCATTCATCCGACATTCTAGGTAAAACCTTGGTAAACCTTAATTTAGACAAGGCAATCAAGAAAAGATTGCCGATATTTTCCAAGGCGCCACCCAGATTCGAACTGGGGGTAAAGGTTTTGCAGACCTCTGCCTTACCACTTGGCGATGGCGCCGATCAAGCAGTATTCATCGTAGCATAACAGATGACAGTTTGCCAAGACTGGAACCCAAGAGTTGAGCGATCGATCTATAATTTATGCAGCAGTTCTCTAATCTAGTGGGGGATTTCAGGCTTAAAAAAGCGATTATGATGAGAAATCAAAGATATTTACTAACTTTTATCGGTTTATTGGCTTTATCCTTGCCAGTACAGGCTAATAATGCCGTTTACCTTAGCCAAAGTTCTAATACTGCCACGACTTTCGATAGTTATCGTCAAGAATGTTTACAAAGAGCGCGGGGGGAAGGATTAGCTGCTGATGTGGCAAAAGACCTATGCGACTGCACGATTAAAAAATTCCAAGCTCGTTACAATCTACAGCAATTCCGCGCCCTCGTGCAGAAGTCGAAAACCGATAAAGCTACCGCTAGAACTTTAGCGAGTGTGGGAGAAGCTTGTTTTGATGAGATTTTGTACGAATAGCAGGGATAGGGATTTTTTTAGCTAAGTAGGTAGGCGTTAAAAATTATCAGATCCCCCCGCCTATCGGCACCCCCCTTATCAAGGGGGGCAGGGGGGATCGAACCTAAAATCCATTTCTAATTTAATTATAACCAGCTACTTATGACATTGACACTCCCTGCTACCCGCTCTGGCGCTCATAGACAGTCTTAACAAGTAATTTAGATAGTAAACAGCTTATTTTGGAGTATCAAGACGATTATCAATAGCGATAATTTCTGTCTCAAATTCTTTAGGAATGCCTCCCAATCATTAATAATTTCAGGTGTATTATACTAAATCCTGTTTTAAAAGTATAGGAGGGTAGGGAGTGGGGAATTAGGTAAGTAAGGAGTGGGTTTTTAAAGTTCGATTGGCAGTTAATCGCACTATTAAAAACAGATTTGGTATTATTATCTATCTAAGTAGGTAGGCGTTAAAAATTATCAGATGCCTCCTTATTAAGGGGGATCCCCCCGCCTATCGGCACCCCCCTTATCAAGGGGGGCAGGGGGGATCGAACCTAAAATCCATTTTTAATTTAATTATAACCAGCTACTTAAATTCTTGGAGATTGTTGCTGTATAATCGGAATGACTGACCCCGCTTTTCATCTGAACTATGCCTATTCCAGATTTTCAATCGATTATGTTGCCGCTATTAAAAATACTTGCAGATGGCAAAGTTTATAAATATCGAGAAATTTTTGAAGCCTTGGTCAGAGAGTTTCAAGTCACGGAAGCGGAAAGAAAAGAAATGCTTCCCAGTGGACAACAAGAAATTTTTGCTAATCGAGTCGGTTGGGCAAAAACCTATTTAAAGAAAGCGGGATTAATTGAGTCACCCCAAAGGGCAACTTTTGTAATTTCTGAGAAAGGAAAAGAAATCTTATCTCAAAATCTAGACCATATCGATACAAAATTTCTCAGGCAATTTCCTGAGTTTCAAGAATTTACTAGAGTCAATAAGCAAAATGAAACTATTACTCTTGAAAGCAATTTATCAACTTCTGATCAAGAACAAAACCCAGAGGAATTACTAGAAAACTCCTATCAAGAAATTCGTCAAGCATTAGCGACAGACTTACTTTCTATTCTGCGAAAATTATCCCCAGATGCTTTTGAAAAATTAGTAGTAGAATTACTGGTAAAAATGGGTTATGGTGGCTCGATTAGAGATGCAGGTAAAGCAGTGGGTAAGAGCGGTGATCAAGGGATTGATGGAATAATAAAAGAAGATAGACTCGGTTTAGATATAATCTATATTCAAGCCAAAAGATGGGCTGATAATAATGCCGTTGGTCGTCCAGAAATCCAGAAATTTGTCGGGGCATTAGCAGGACAAGGAGCCAAAAAAGGTATTTTTATCACTACTTCCTATTTTACCCAAGAGGCTTTAGAATATGCCCCCAGAAATGAGATAAAAATAGTGCTGATTGATGGGGAAGAATTAGGTCAATTGATGATCGATTATAATTTAGGTGTATCGACCAAAGAAATCTATGAAATCAAGAGAATCGATCATGATTATTTTGGGGATGAATAATAACGTAGGTTGGGTTGAAGCATGAAACCCAACGCCCGCATAGTTTACGCTACCGCTAACTCATCCTACAAATAATTGTGCCTCCCTACTTATAACTTAGGTGTATCGACCCAAAAAATCTATGAAATCAAGAGAATTGATCATGATTATTTTGGGGATGAATGAGAGAGAGAGGAGGACAAGGGTTACAGAAAACGACGATGGCGTTAAAATAGATGGAAAAAATAGAGGATAAAAACTATGGACGGGATGACCTTTTTTCAGAAAAGTGCGGGACAGTGGAAATCTCAGCGCACTACCCATCATTTACCCTTTCGACGCGCAGAAACTGGCGATTCCGAGATTTATGTGGAAGCTTTAAGCGCCGATAACCCGAAAATTATCGCTATCTGTGAAATGCACGAAGTCGATCCCGCTAAGACTGTGGGGGGTGCCTTTGTCAGTTGGGATGGTTCAATGCAGTGGGACAAAGAAGACGAAAATCATCAAGGAACCACCGTTTTTGCGCTAATTCCCGATGAAGATAATCCCCAAGCGGGTGTTCTCCTGCGGGAGCGAGGTTATGCGGAAATCATTCCCGTGGCGGGCCGTTATCACATTGATGAACAGGAAGGTTTAGTCTTAATTACAGAATACGAAACTATGACCTCGATCGAGCGTTTTTGGTTTGCCGATACCGATTTACGTCTCCGCACTAGCACAGTTCAACGTTTTGGCGGTTTTAATACGGCCACTTTTTGTGCTGAATCCCGCAATCAGTCATCGGAGTCAGTCTCTAGTGATTCCCCCGAACCTTCATCCTATTCGATTAGTGGCTGGTAAATTCAGTTATCAGTCATCAGTTATCAGTTATCAGTCATCAGTTTTTTCTCCCCTCTCCCTGCTCCGGCGCTCCCTGCTCCGGCGCTCCCCAACACCCCGGATGGTAAACGAGTTTTCTTAACAATTGTAAGAATTTTTAATATTTCTTTTCTAGTTGGCACCTACTCCCTTATCATTAGGAGGAAAGTTTTTTAAGCATTTCTAAGGATACGGAGGTTTACCCTTGGCCATTCCTCTTTTAAATTACGCCCCCAAGTCCCAAAACGTGCGGGTAGCTGGTTATGATGTCGGTGGAGACGAAAAACCGAAAGTTTACACGACAGAAAATGTCCTCTCCCCTACCGACCTGGACGATTTAATCGAAGCCGCTTACCGTCAGATTTTCTTCCATGCCTTCAAATGGGATCGGGAACCCTTCCTCGAATCCCAATTACGCAATGGACAATTATCGGTGCGGGATTTCATTCGTGGTTTACTGTTATCGAAAACCTTCTATAACAGCTTCTACGAGAAAAACAGCAACTATCGCTTTGTCGAACAGGTAGTACAAAGAGTTCTCGGTCGCGATGTCTATAGCGAAAGAGAAAAAATTGCTTGGTCGATTGTCGTTGCCACCAAAGGGATTCAAGGTTTTGTCGATCAACTTCTCAACAGTGACGAGTATCTGCAAAGCTTTGGTTATGATACCGTTCCCTACCAACGTCGTCGCACCCTAGCCAGCCGCGAAATTGGTGAACGTCCATTCAACATCACCTCGCCTCGCTACGATGGCTACTATCGTGGTATTTTGGGCTTCCCCCAAATCGTTTGGCAGAATGCTGTCCGTCGCTATGTTCCCCAAGAGCAAAAACCCAAAGCTGGCGATCCTTCCAGCTTCTTGGCTATGGCCCGGGGTCTCGGTAGCGCCAAAGGCAATCCTGTACCAAGAGTCTCCGCTATGAATATTAACATCGAGGCTTCTGTACCCCGTCGTTAATTTTTAGCTCAACCTGCCGGGGAGAGTCCCTAATTGGCAGAATGACCCCAGAACCATAATCAGGTTAGGTTATTTTGTGAATTGGTGGCTCTCCCTATGGGGTTGCTCCTGAGATAATCCCCCCACCGAGAACGATTTCCCCTTCATAAATTACGGCTGCTTGGCCCGGGGTGATGCTAAATTGTGGTTCATCGAAAACCAGCTTCACTTGATTATTTTCTAGGGGGATAACATTGACGGGAACAGCCGGAGAACGATAACGTACCTGTACTTGCGCGCGGATAGGGGTGGTAGGTTCGGCAATAGAAACCCAGTTCATCCGTCCGACAAGACAAGCGGCACTAACGGCACTTTCGCGATTACCGACGATAACCCGATTCATGACGGGATCGAGTTTTACCACATAGAGGGGTTCGGCGGCGGCGATGCCGATGCCTTTGCGTTGTCCGATCGTATAATGATGGATACCGCTATGTTTACCCAAAACTTTGCCATCGAGATCGACGATATCGCCCTCACTAACCGCGATATACTTATCCAAGAACGATCGCATAGTTCCGTGAGCTTCAATCAAGCATAAATCCTGACTATCGGGTTTATCTGCTGTTTTTAAGCCAAATTCCTGGGCAATTCTGCGGGTTTCTGCCTTGGTTTGTTCTCCCAAGGGAAATAAAGTCCCACGCAGTACATCTTGAGTTAGATCATAGAGAAAATAGGATTGATCTTTATTTTTATCGACGGCACGCAGCAGTTGATAACGGTTATTTTCAGAAGAAAAACGAATTCTGGCGTAGTGACCGGTGGCAATAGTGTCCGTTTCTAGGGTTTCCCTAGCATAATGCAGCATCGGGCTAAATTTTACCGCTTTATTGCACTGAGAACAGGGCAGCGGTGTGATTCCCGCTTCGTAACCGGAAACTAGATAATCAATAATTTCTTTTTGGAAAAGCTCGCGACTATCGACGATATGATGGGGAACCCCCAACTGCTCACAAATAAACGCCGCATCTACCATTCCCTCGGAGCAGCATTGACCTTTACCCTTCATTAACCACAGGGTCAAGCCAATAACATCATAACCTTGAGCGTGTAAGGCGGCAGCGGCAACAGAGCTATCTACTCCCCCCGATAGACCGACAACAACTTTTCCCATAAATCTTGTAATGATTTTTAACCAATATACTTTCTAGACTAGCATCTCCTCCTTTAAAATTTGGACATGGTGTACCCAAATCTCGTGTGAGGACAAACCAGCATGATGAGAACAAACTTACTGTTTTTCTCGGCTTTATTTTGGTTAAAAGTCGGGATAATCGCTCAAGGAACGCTGCTGCTAAAAGCAAACTTATCTTTTGCCCAGAATCTTTATCCCGGTCGTCGTTTGCCCCCACCGCCGGCGGTGAGACAACCAACTAAACGTTCAGACAGTCCCAGTGCTGTTAATTGTTCCCAATGTTCACCCTTAAATTTACCCCTCGTTAATTCTCCATCAGTTCGCCCCCCGGTGGCGGACGCAGTTTCCGGTAATCAACCCCTGAGAGAATACGTTTTTCAAGCTCCCGCTACCGTGCGTCCTGCCGATGCTACGCTGGTTAATAATCATAATCGTCAAACTGTCAATCCACCTGCTCCCACACCGCAAAATCGCACCAATAAACCCCCTTCTCCCCCACCACAGCAGCGGGTTATTGCGACTAATCAACTCTTTCGGGTTGAAGTTAGGAGTAATAGTACAGAAGCGTTGGCAAAAATTCAAGAAATTGAACCCCTCGCATTTATCCGCGCGGGAGAAAATGTTATTCAAGCGGGGTTATTTCAGCAACAATACCAAGCTAAACAACGGGTACAAGAGTTGACTAAACAGGGTTTTAGCGCTCAGATTATTACCCTCAATAATTAGGGTTTGCGGCAAAAAGTCTGTTGGTGGGGTGTAGGGTGTGGGGTGTAGGGTGTGGGGTGTAGGGTTTTATTCCCCCCCGTTCACTCCAATGGCTGACACTTTTTGATATCAAAAAAGTCTAAAAGTTTTATCGAACAAGGTTTTTAGATTTATTCAGCAAACCCTAATTAGGGTCTGCTGAATAAGTACGGGCGAAGCATTCGGATAGAAAATCTACGGTTTCACCGATAGGTTATTGCCCGAATGCTTCGCCCCTACAGGACGGGGGACGATGAAGACGCAAGGTTTTGAAGCAGGATTCTCTCAAAATCTGGCACCTGTTTCGCCAGAAAAGCCACAAAACCCTTACCTTGCCTACATTTCACATTTATTCAGCAAACCCTAATTAGGCAATAAGTCTCTAGGATTTCAGCTAATCTCGATCGAATCTCTTGCCTTTTGCCTATCCTAACTAGGAAGTTAACTTTACCTTATTACTTAGCACACAGAGTTAATTTTGTCAAGCAAAATTCTGACCGCATCGATCATCACATCCGGTTGATCCATCCAGACAAAATGACCACTTTTATCTGCTTGTATTTGCAGAAAATCTTTGGATAACTTGCTTAATTCTAGGTGCATCTCCTCCCGGAGTTGGTTGGCACTTTTGAGGGGAATAAAGCGAGTACAAAGGGAAGGTTTAAAAAAAGAATTAGCTTTAATACTAACTATCGGTAAATTACCGAAATTGTTAGCCTCGCTCACCTGACGAGCGCTTTGGTCGAGATTAAACATTTCTCTACTCATCGTCATCCAGTGTTTAGCGCGACAGAAAGAACGCTTAACTCGATGACGAGAATCTGGGGAAAAGCGACGCAATTCTGGTTTTAATAATTCAAAAACTCCCAGAACTCTCAGAATTCGGATAATGCCTAAAATTGAGCCAATAATCGACATCAAAAATCCAGAGATGAAAAATAATTTTAATGCCTTTAATGCTGGCGACATTTTCAGCATTCCTTTGTCGTGTAAACCATCTGTGAGTACCAAACCTACTACTTTTTCTGGGAACAGATGAGCATACAGTCGAACATTATAACTGCCAAAAGAATCACCAACTAAAATATAAGGTGGTTCTATTTTTGCTTGGGTTAGTAATTTATCTAATTCCTGAACAATTTGGTAGCTAGTTCGGGGATATGGACTAGGATCACTCCAACCATAACCGGCTCGATCATAAATACAAACCCTAGCTAATTGTGACAATTCTTCTATCAAAAAATATCCCTCAATTCCCCCTAAACTATGGTCAATAATAATAGTGGGACTAGCCTCTCCTGCTAGACAAAAATGTAGGCGATATTTACCCAGATTAATCAAATTACCCGGAGGTGCTTTTTGTTCTTCTAACCAAACAGATAACGTCTGATAAACTGTCGTCGCTATTAGGATAATTACCCGAATTGATAAAGACATAACTAGACCTCTTGTAAAAATCAAAAATTCTCGTGGTTGCTGGAGAATTAAGAATGATTAAGTAGCTGGTTATAATTAAATTAAAAATGAATTTTAGGTTCGATCCCCCCTGCCCCCCTTGATAAGGGGGGTGCCGATCCCCCCTTAGTCCCCCCTTGTTGACATCCTCGCCGCCGTAAAACGGACGGCGATTCCTCACCACGCCACTTTTTTAGGGTGGTCGCGTCAACGGGGTTGACGCAGATAGCGAAAAACGCTTAATTGCTTAAGTCTGACTCTTTCGACCCGTCCGTTTTGAGTGTCCGGATGCCGGACGGCCACTTTGAACAAGTCGAAAAAATCTCATGTTCAACCTTATTTCCTAGAAAGTT
>NZ_JADBVE010000290.1:0-3766 GCF_020245285.1 Microcystis sp. M31BS1 | reverse complement strand
TTCATAATAAATTTGGCAGAGGATTAAAGATTAGTTATTGTGACTAACTCTTTTGGTTAGAGAAAGATAAAATTGAGAATCTTCAGTCAAATTTATTGACTCAAAATTAGCTGTACTTAATTTAAATGAATCAACCCTAGGGGGCAGGGGGGATCGAACCTAAAATCCATTTTTAATTTAATTATAACCAGCTACTTATCTACACTACTCCTTAAGACTGTCTATGAGCAGGGAAGAGCCAGTTTAAGCATTTGTTTTTTTCCTGTGACCCCGGAAAGAAAGGGCTAAGATCTATTTAGATCAACTATCTTCACTTGCCATGGCCGCTAATGCCGACCATTCTGCCCATTCTAGCCTTAACTTGCAACAAGCTTGGCATACCTATCCGGTGGAAACCACCCTATCTATCCTCGGTAGTTCGGCTGTTAATGGCCTCAATAGGGAGCAAATCGCCCAAAGAATTAAATATTATGGCAAAAATGAACTAAAAGAACGTCCAGGGCGCAGTAATTGGCAAATTCTCCTAGATCAGTTTACCAATATTATGCTCCTCCTCTTAATTGCCGTGGCCATAATTTCCGGGGGACTGGATTTACTGGCATTACAGCGCGGTCATCTGGCTAAAATTGGTGTTCCCTTCAAAGATACGATCGCTATCTTAACAATTGTCATCCTCAATGGTATCCTCGGCTATCTGCAAGAAAGTCGCGCCGAAAAAGCTCTGGCCGCTTTAAAAAAACTCTCCTCTCCCCAAGTTAATGTTATCCGCGAGGGTCAACGCAGAGAAATAGACGCGGTTAATCTCGTCCCCGGGGACATCATGCTGATTGAAGCGGGAACCCAAATCAGTGCCGACGGCCAAATTATCGAAGCTTTTAACCTGCAAATTCGCGAATCGGCCTTGACAGGAGAGGCAAATAGTGTTAATAAATCCGCCTCCATTGACCCCTTAGACAGAGATACTCCCCTCGGCGATCGCTTAAATTTTGTCTTTACCGGAACAGAGGTACTGCAAGGCCGGGCCAAGGTCATCGTTACCAATACGGGGATGACAACGGAATTAGGCAAAATCGCTCAAATGTTAGCAACAGTCGGCAATGAACCCACTCCTCTCCAAAAAAGAATGACTCACTTGGGTAATGTCCTTGTTGCTGGTTCTCTCATTTTAGTTGCCCTGACTATTACCATCGGCCTGATCAATGCCGGTTGGTCGGCCCTAGAGGAATTAGTGGAAGTTTCCCTTAGTATGGCAGTAGCCGTCGTTCCCGAAGGATTACCCGCAGTTATCACCCTAACGCTCGCCCTAGGTACTCAACGCATGGTTAAACGTCAGGCCTTGATTCGTAAACTGCCGGCAGTAGAAACCCTCGGTTCCGTTAATGTGATCTGTTCCGACAAAACTGGGACGCTAACGGAAAATAAAATGATTGTACGCGAGATAGAGACAATTAATCGTAATTTTTCAGTTACTGGGGAAGGATATAGCCCAAAAGGACAATTTTTAGACTCCGAGCAACGGGCGATCGATCCCAAAACCGATCTAGAATTACATCATCTCTTAATTGCCAGTGTCCTCTGCAACGATGCCAGTTTATACCTCGATAATGGTCACGATAGCATTTTAGGCGATCCCACAGAAGGAGCCTTATTAGTTTTAGGGGCGAAAGCGGGCTTAAATTTATCCCTAACCAAGCAAGAGTTCCCTAGAATCGCTGAAATCCCCTTTTCTTCCCAAAGAAAGCGAATGTCGGTCATTTGTCAAGGAGTCAATCCCGTACTATTTACCAAAGGTTCCCCAGAATTAATCCTTGAACAATGTCTCTCCTATCAATCGGGATTAGAAAGTCTTCCTTTTGGGGATAGGGAAAAAGAAAAAGTCTTAGTCGCTAACAATGCTATGGCTAACAGGGGTTTGCGAGTCTTAGGATTGGCATACAAAAACCTGCTTTATCCACCAGAATTAACTGAAATCAGCGAAGATGAGCTAATTTGGCTAGGAATGGTCGGTATGCTCGACGCAGCGCGACCAGAGGTACAAATCGCCGTGACTAGGTGTCGAGAAGCGGGAATCCGTCCGATTATGATCACCGGCGATCATCAATTAACTGCTCTAGCGGTGGCTAAAAGTCTTGGTATTGCCCAAGCGGGAGCTTTAGTCATCTCAGGGCAAGAATTAGATAAATTATCACCAATTCAGCTAGAAAACCTTATTGACAAAACTAACATCTATGCCCGTGTCTCCCCCGAACATAAATTAACCATTGTCCGCGCCTTGCAAAAAAAGGGTAAATTTGTTGCTATGACTGGAGATGGGGTGAATGATGCTCCGGCCTTGAAACAAGCAGATATCGGCATTGCCATGGGAATCGCCGGCACCGATGTTACCAAAGAGGCTAGTGATATGATTCTCCTTGATGATAATTTTGCCACCATCGTCGCCGCTACGGAAGAAGGGCGAGTGGTTTATAACAATATTCGCAGTTTTATTAAATATATTCTCGGCAGTAATATCGGGGAAGTAATTACTATCGCTGCTTCGCCTCTTTTGGGTTTAGTTACTCCCCTAACTCCCCTACAAATTCTCTGGATGAATTTAGTTACCGATGGTTTACCTGCTTTAGCTTTGGCAGTGGAACCCGCTTCTTCTAATATTATGCGTCGCCCTCCTTTTAGTCCCCAAGAAAGTATTTTTGCTCGCGGTTTGGGAACTTATATCGTGAGAATTGGGATTATTTTTTCGATTATTAATATCACTCAAATGGTTATCGCTGTGCGCTTGGATCCGCTTTTTGGTAATACTGGTTCATGGAAAACTATGGTTTTTACTACTCTCTGTTTAGCTCAAATGGGTCATGCCATTTCTGTGCGATCGAGCGATCATCTTACCATAGAAATGAATCCTTTGACTAATCCCTATCTCTGGGTAGCAGTAACCCTGACGACAATTTTTCAACTGATGTTAATCTATGTTCCTGCTCTGCGAGATTTTTTCGGTACTCAATTTTTAACTAAAGAAGAATTATTAATCTGTTTGGGATTTAGTACCTTGTTATTCGTTTGGGTGGAGTTAGAAAAATTATTTACCCGTTGGTATCATCGGCGATAATCGGGGGGCTTTTTTCATTGTTCGGTAAACAGTGAACTGATACTAAATCCGTAAGGACATTGATGCGATTTTTGTCAATTGTTTTTGCTCTAGAACGAACTAATCAATAGAACTCTTGCCAGATAAGGATTTAGTCGATTTATGCCCCCCTATTGAACCATACCAAGTAACGAAGAACCCTAATTATTATCTCTATCAATTTAATTTCTATGAGTGAACATGAGCTAATATCTTTGATTTATAGCTCCATTTTACTATGTCTATAATTTAGTTTTTTACTTTAATTGATTATTCTAAATTATGATTTATCTCTTGGATTTCTTCTTTTATTTATCTGTTGACTCCTCTAGGTGGTGTTAATTCTTATTGCTCCTTATTGAGAATAGGTTTTGATGCCATTTTTGGTGCTTTACTGTTTCTCAAATGCCTTTTTTCGCTCCTTATGTTTATTTTTATGCTCACTTTGATTTTTTCTCTCCGTAATTTCTCTCTGTGACAGCTTAGGGTGCGGAATGTGGGTTATATATACTTTGCACGGCTACAACTTGCATTTTTTACTCAAGGACAATAATATAGTTTAAGAGTCATAATTAGAAGCAAAGCACTCATTAAAAACATGATTAACCTAGAATTCACGGAAGAAGAAAAGAACTCACTGTA
>NZ_JADBVE010000029.1:0-8745 GCF_020245285.1 Microcystis sp. M31BS1 | reverse complement strand
TCAAGAACGTAGGTTGGGTTGAAGCATGAAACCCAACGCCCGCATGGGTTACGCTACCGCTAACCCATCCTACAAATAATTGTGCCTCCCTACTTAGTTCAAAAAAAAATCTCTCAAATTGTTACAAAACTTAATCAAGAGAGGTACAATGTATAAAACTTAACAGTTTTGATCGTTAAAACTAGAGTTGCAGAAGAATTAATTCCCTAACGGGGAAAACGGGGAGAAGGCAATTCATCCCCACAGCAAGGTCTTTTTAGTCCCCTAAAAATGTCACCCCTGCGACCCCCGGACAAACTCAGGTTTTAGAAAGACCAAAAATCCCGTCTAATATCTCTATCTAAAGAGGTATGACTAATTTTCCCAAATCATCTATAGTTACCAGCGTAGGTCAATGGCAGTATAAAAGTGGACAACTGACTGTCTAAAGTTGGACGATTCTCTCTCGAGAAATTTCTTTAATTAAAACCGGGTTAAGTTAAGACGCATTTAAACACCTTATTCTTAGATTAGCCGAATCTAACCCAATCCCTTTACTGTTGCCTCTTGCATGAGTGCCTCTTTCCTCATCTCAACAAGCAATTTAAATACTTAACAGCTTATATACTATGAATACTCTCATCACTATTCGAGAAGCTTCCGATTTACTCGGGGTTAGCATTAAAACCCTCCGGCGCTGGGAACAACAGGGTAAAATTGCCTCAATTCGTACCCGCGGCGGTCATCGCCGATTTCGACGGGGAGATATCTTACAATCTGTACAAGAAACTGGATTTATTGTGGGCTATGCTCGTGTTAATCGACCTGAACAAAAACCCCAATTAGACACCCAGATAAAAGCGTTAGAAGACTTTTGTCATCAACAGGGTCAACCCTTTGAAATTCTCACCGATATCGGCGACGGAGTCAGGCACAATCGCCCTAATTTTATGCGTCTAGTGAAGATGATTTGTCAGGGTGAGGTGAAATGTCTAGTTTTAACCCATGCGGAAAGTGTCAGTCGCTTTTGTCATGATTTTATTTTGGGTTTGTGCCGTCTCTTCAAAATCCAAGTCATTCTCCTCAATCAACCCCAGGAATCCATTGCAGCTGAGGATTTAGTGGACGATCTGCAAGCCCTCGTCACCATCTGTTACGATCATCTCTACCCACTACATAACCCGGCTCATCGGCAATTACTAGAATACCTAGGGGCGCTTAAGAATCTCCCGCCAGCTTAAAATTGTCCTTGGCGTGGGTTTCTCCTCCCTCTTTGTTGCCTGTCTGATGCCGCCTCTACTGTTCCCCGAACCAGGGCCAAGAATAGTAATATTTGAGATGATAAAGATAATATGATCCCCCCTTGCCCTAGGGTTGATTCAAGGTAGGGTTGATTCATGAATCAACCCTACCCCTTGCCTCCCTTAAAAAAAGGGGGAAAACCAGGAAAGTTCCGTTTTCCAAGCTGGATTGAGGGGGATCAAATTGGCTGACGGCTATATTGACATCCACATTGACGGCAATGAAACTAGAAACCACGGCGATTAAACGGATTCTCGATGCTAACCTTGACCGCGCCAGAGAAGGACTGCGAATTATCGAAGAATGGTGTCGTTTTGGCTTAGATAATCCCGATTTAGCCCAAGAATGTAAGGAAATGCGCCATCAATTAGCTAGTTGGCACTCGATCGATCTTAAACGACATCGGGACACAGCCGGCGATATCGGCAGGGATTTAAGCCATCCCAGGGAAGAAATCCGGGAGACTGTCGAGGGACTGCTGCAGGCCAATCTCGCTCGCGTACAGGAGGCTTTTCGGGTTTTAGAAGAATACGGTAAACTCTATGATCTGGAGTTAGGGATAGCCTGTAAACAGCTACGCTATCGGGTTTATCAGCTAGAGAGTAAACTATTAATCTCGCCACCTCTGGAAAAACTAAAAGCATCTCCCCTCTATCTAGTCACTTCTCCCGCCGAAAATCTGCTAGAAATCGTCGAATTAGCCCTAAAAGGAGGTTTAAAATTGGTGCAGTACCGCCATAAAACCGCCGTTGATACCATTCGTTTAGAAGAAGCCGCTAAACTGTGTGAGTTATGCCACCGTTACGATGCTTTGTTTATTATGAACGATCGCGTCGATATTGCTCAGGCCATTCATGCTGATGGTGTTCATCTCGGTCAACAGGATGTACCGATTTCCCTAGCGCGGCAATTTCTCGGCCCAACGGCAATTATCGGCCGGTCCACCACTAATCCCCAAGAGATGGCCAAAGCAATCCAAGAAAAGGCCGATTATGTGGGAGTCGGGCCGGTTTATGCTACCCCCACCAAAGCGGGAAAAACCCCGGCAGGATTGGAATACGTCCGTTATGCGCGGGAAAATTGCCCTTTACCCTGGTTTGCGATCGGTGGTATTGATAGTAATAACATTAAAGAGGTTTTAGAGGCAGGAGCGCAACAGGTAGCTGTAGTCCGGGCCATCATGGAAGCGCAGCACCCCGATGTGGTGACACAACAATTATTAAACCAATTAAAGTAGGGTGTGGGTTGTAGGGTGTGGGGTGTAGGGTGTGGGGTGTAGGGTGTAGGGTGTGGGGTGTAGGGTGTGGGGTGTAGGGTGTGGGGTGTAGGGTGTAGGGTGTAGGGTGTAGGGTGTAGGGTGTGGGGTGTGGGGTGTAGGGTGTAGGGTGTAGGGTGTAGGGTGTAGGGTGTGGGGTGTGGGGTGTGGGGTGTGGGGTGTGGGGTGTGGGGTGTGGGGTGTGGAAAAATGGGGAAATGGGGGAGTGGGGAGATAGGGGAATTTCAACTAATACCCTAAAACCCTAAAACCCCAACTCTCAACTCCTGTCTCCTGTCTCCTCCGATTAACTTGATTCGTTTATATCCAAATCCATGTCAGAAATAACCTTGCAAATTAACGGCAAAACTCAAACCTGTTTACCCGCAACTAAACTAGGGCAAATGTTAGAAAATTTGGGCATGAATCCTCGGTTAGTTGCCGTGGAATATAACGGGGAAATCCTCCATCGTCAGTATTGGGAAAACACGGAAATCAAGGAGGGGGATAAATTAGAAATTGTTACTATTGTCGGAGGGGGATAAAATAATCAACAATCGACAGTTGAGGGAAAAAACTTGTTAGTTATCGGTTTAATCAGTGGCACATCGGTGGATGGTATCGATACCGCTTTAGTGGAGATTAGCGGTACAGTGGAATCTCCACAGGTGCAATTATTAGCTGGAGAAACCTATCCCTATTCCCCCCGATTACGCGAGACAATTTTACAAGTCTGTGGGGGAGAAAAGCTCGACCTTGAAGCTTTAGCCAGCTTAGATGATGATATCGCCGCAGAATTCGCCCGTGCCGCTTTAAATATCCAAAAAGAAGCCCCAAAAGCCCAATTAATCGGCAGTCACGGTCAAACTGTTTTTCATCGACCCCCCGCAAACGATCGCCTCGGTTACACGGTACAATTAGGACGGGGAGCAGCGATCGCAAAAATTACCCGTATTCCCACCATTAGCAATTTTCGCGCTGCCGATATCGCCCAAGCTGGTCACGGTGCGCCCCTAGTGCCGAAAATTGACGCTTATCTGCTTTCTCACCCCACTAAAACCCGCTGCGTCCAAAATATCGGCGGTATTGGCAATTTAACCTATCTACCCCCCCGACAAAGGGAAAATTGGCAGCAAAAAATTTTCGGTTGGGATACTGGCCCCGGCAACGTCCTCATCGATTTGGCCGTACAATTTTTGAGCCAAGGCCAACAAACCTACGACCATAACGGTCAATGGTCGGCCCAGGGTCAACCCTGCTCCGAATTAGTTCATAAATGGCTACAGGAGCCTTATTTTCAACAATATCCCCCTAAATCCACTGGCAGAGAGTTATTTAGCCCCGCCTATCTAGCCCAATTGCGCGAGGATGCCCAAGCTTATTGCCTCAGTGATGCCGACTGGTTGGCTAGTTTAACCGATTTAACCGCCATTTCGATCGCCCACAGCTATCAAACCTTTTTGCCAGAAATGCCCGCGGAAGTGCTGCTCTGCGGTGGTGGCGCTCGTAATGCCTACCTGCGCCAACGACTCCTAGCACATTTGGGGTCAAATGTCAAGCTTTTGACCACCGATGAGGTAGGATTAAATAGCGATTTTAAAGAAGCGATCGCTTTTGCCCTCTTGGCCTATTGGCGCTGGCACAATTTCCCCGGTAATTTACCGCAAGTCACGGGGGCAAAAGCAGCGGTTTTATTAGGAGAAATTTACCTATGAGCAGCAGCTATGAAATATTTTCAACAATTCAACGCCAAAGGGTCAGCGATGGGCAAATAGTGCCAATTTTAAGCGATTGTGCCGATTATAAACGTCTTTTAATTCTTGTTTGGCCGCAATTGGGAGATTTTGATAGTCTCGAATACGCTTGGTGGTTAGAAAAAGAGGCAGCCCTTTGGCAAAATGCTGGGATAACCATTCGTGCCATCGGTATCGGCGATCGCAATTCAGGTTTAAAATTCTCTGAATATACGAAATTTCGGCAAGATTGGCTGTTTGTTGACCCCAAAGCCGAATTACACAATTTATTAGGACTTTATCGCGGTTTATCGTTAAAATTACCTGGGTTTTCTCCCGGACAAAATGCCTGGTTAAATCTAATTTTTATGTGTGCGGGTGTGGGTAGTCCGGGGACTCTGGCCGAAGTGCTGCGGGGTTATCTTGGCGATCGCAAAGCCCCCCAATTAATTGCCGAGGAGGAAACAATACAAGCGCGGCCTTTACCAGCTTTCCGGGGTTCCCTATTCAATCTTGCTGGGGGTCAAGGTTTTCAGCGACCTTTTGAATTAGCCACCCTGAGACTTCGTAATATGAGTCAAGTTTTGGGCAATTGGTCAACATATATCCCCGATAGTAGTTATCTCACCCAACGGGGAGGGACTTTTTTATTTGATAGTCAAGGAAATTTACTCTATGAGCATCGGGATCAAGGTATCTTGGGATTTGCTGAGAATATGAGTTATCCCCTCGCTTTTTTGCAGGATTAAGCTTTTTTATTCTGCATCTCGCTCACTCCCAACTCTTGACTTTTACCTTTTCTAGCTGATAGCTAAAAAACTACTTAAGTAGGGCTTGCTGAATAATGGTAAAACCCTTTTAAAATAAGGCTTTTGACCTGTTAAAGTCCGATGTTAGTGCAAGAAAATAGGATTGGGACTTTCAAAAACCTTGCATTATCCTTCTTGTAGTACATCGCTTGGTACAAAAAACAAGGGCAACAAAGCCTGAAACGACCGGCTCCTGACGACCGGCTACTGACTCCTACCCCCAGGAAAAACTTTTTCAGCAGACCCTAATTACACATTTCGATCAAGCTTTTGCTCCTTGCCTATCTTCACTAGGAAATTTATTTTGCATGACTACTTATTACCTAAAGATTGATGAGATTATTTAACGATTGATCCACAACTATCGGGGGTTATTTACCTAAGAGATAAGTAAATATTATTTTAAGTTTATTTAAGGCTGTCATTACTAATGCTAAGTTGAGCCGGGTAAATTTTCCTGTAGTATCAAAAGGAAAACTCATTCGACCCGTTCAGTTTAAACGGCGAGAGAAGGGATTTTAAGACTGAGGAACAACCTATGGCAAAAAAAACAAAGACAACCACTTATAAAGTCACCCTGAAAACACCTGGTGGCGACCAGACAATTGATGTTCCCGATAATGAATATATTCTCGAGGCAGCAGAAGCAGAAGGATTAGATTTACCCTTTTCTTGCCGTGCTGGTGCTTGCTCTAGTTGCGCTGGTCAAATCGAATCTGGTAGCGTTGATCAGTCTGATCAATCCTTCTTAGATGATGATCAAATTGAAGCGGGTTATGTCCTCACCTGTGTCGCCTATCCTACTTCTGACTGTGTGATCGTCACCCACAAAGAAGAAGATTTGTACTAATTTAACTCAATATTTATTTGGGGGTTAGATACTCCAACAATAATAGAGCGGGAACTGCAAGAGCGACAGTTCTCGCTTTATTTGTATTTTTGCCTCTTGACTCGACAGTGAGATACAGCCAAAAAATTAATCCTGCTAGAGGTTTTCTACAAATTCATAATTATATGGTAGTATAGTTATAAAGTTATATAAAGGGAGTCAGAGATAATGCTATTCCGTCAGATGTTTGATTCCGAAACCAGCACTTATACTTATTTGATTGCCGATCCCGTCAGCAAGGAAGCGGTATTGGTGGATCCAGTGCGGGAACAGGTGGAAAGGGATGATCGGCAATTACAGGAGCTAGGATTAACGCTAAAATACTGTTTAGAAACCCATATTCACGCCGATCACGTCACAGGAACTGGAAAATTAAGGCAAATCACAGGCTGTCTGGGTATAGTTCCCGAAAATGCTCAAGTAGCCTGTGCTGATCGCCATCTGGCAGATGGAGAGGGATTGTTACTAGGAAATATCACCATCAAAGCGATCGCTACTCCTGGTCACACCGATAGTCATCTAGCCTATTTAGTCAATAACAGTCATATTTTGACGGGAGATGCCCTATTTATCCGAGGTTGTGGTCGTACCGACTTCCAAAGCGGCGATGCTGGTACCCTCTTTGATTCGGTCACGCAAAAACTTTTCACTCTCCCCGATAGTACCCTGGTTTATCCCGGCCACGACTATCGCGGTTTAACTGTCTCCACCATTGCCGAAGAAAAACAATACAATCCCCGTTTTCTCGGACGTAACCGCAGACAATTTATCGAGTTTATGAACAGTCTTAATTTACCAGATCCCAAAAAGATCATGGAGGCAGTTCCCGCTAACCAAGGCTGCGGTAATTTAGGAGTTGTTTTAGCTTCAAGATCCATTCAGGAGATTAACGATGACCAATACCACAAATCAGGCAAAATTACTAGAATTTGATGCCCATACTTTAAAAAACTTAATTGAGCGTCGAGAAGTTTGCTTAATTGACGTGCGAGAACCGGGGGAGTACGCAAGCGATCGCATTCCAGGGGCGAAATTAGTACCACTTTCCAGTTTTAACCCCGATTCGATCGCTTTTGACCCCAATCAAACCCTAGTTCTCTACTGTAATTCCGGCAGCAGATCCACTGTAGCAGCACAAAAACTGATTGCGGCAGGATTTAGCCAAGTTGCCCAGCTTAAAAACGGCTTAAATACTTGGAAAAGTGCGGGTTATGCCACCGAAAAAGACCAAAATGCGCCAATTAGCCTATTCCGTCAGGTGCAGATCGTCGCTGGTTCCTTAGTAGTCCTCGGAACAGTATTAGGAGCCTTTCTCTCGCCTTGGTTCCTGATTTTAAGCGGTTTTGTCGGTTCTGGTCTAGTTTTTGCGGGGATTAGTAATACCTGTGCTTTAGCTATGCTTCTGGCTAAACTTCCCTATAATCAACCCCATCAGTAAGCAGTAATCAGTCATCAGTAATCAGTAACCAGTAAATAATGAAATATGATTTGCTGATAACTGATAACAAGAGAAGAATCTAAAACCTAAGATGTACTTAGTTTCTAGCCTTCTTTTTAGGTAGGAGAATTGTCAGATTCTTTACTTGGGGCCTGTTGCCTTCAGAAACTGATAACTGATAACTGATAACTGATAACTGAAATGACTTGGTTAATTGGACATTTATTAGCCGTTTGTACGGGGATTAGTCTGGGATTGTTAGGAGGAGGAGGTTCTGTACTAGCATTACCGATTCTAGTCTATGTGATGGGAGTACCGACCAAATCTGCGATCGCTATGACGCTTCTAGTCATCGGTAGTGTCAGTTTACTCGGCACGATTCCCCACTGGAAAAAAGGCAACATTAACTTAAAAACCGCTTTTATCTTCGGTTCTGCCACGATGGTAGGGGCTTTTTTGGGAGCAAGATTAGCCACATTACCCTTTGTCACTGCCACCTTCCAGATGCTCCTGTTTGCGACACTAATGCTCCTAGCGGCAGCCTTTATGATCCGCAGATCAGCACAGATAGATAATCCTGATTATAAAGCCCGCGATCGGCAAAAAAATCTGACTCTCTACCCCCAACCAGTCTGCCGATATTGCTGGCTCTGGTTAATGAGCGAAGGAATTGCTGTGGGTGTCCTGACGGGATTAGTTGGGGTTGGGGGAGGCTTCGCTATCGTTCCCGCGCTGGTATTATTGGGTAAAATCCCCATGGTTCAAGCGATCGCCACTTCCCTGCTGATTATTTTCCTCAATTCTGTAGCCGGATTACTGGGTTATTTAGGTCATATTAGCGTCGATTGGCAGTTAACCCTATCCTTTGCTTTTGCGGCTGCCCTCGGTACTCTTATCGGTTCCTATCTGGGACAGTTTGTGTCCGCAAAACAGTTACAAAAAGGTTTTGGTTATTTTCTCTTAGCGATCGCAACTTTAGTTTTAATTCAAAATCGTCACATCTTGCACAATTTCCTGACTCCGAAAGGCAATTCTATCATCCCGGCGGAGAAGACTATCAATCGAACTGAAGTCAATTAAATCTCGATACTGGGAGAATTGCTGCAATACTGATCAGCTGCTTGCCTATCCACATCACTTGTTAAAACTGCATGGGAGAGGCACTGGAGCTTTTTGCTGTTTAAGACTGATAACTGATAAGGGACTTCCAGAGAATAAAATACCCAACAAAAAAATAGAAAAGTGTTTTTTTGAAAAAGTAATTATTTTTGTCTAGGAAAACAAAGAGTCTCCCATTACAACCTATTTTTCCGAAAAAAAATAGCAGCATAAACTTTTAT
>NZ_JADBVE010000289.1:0-6575 GCF_020245285.1 Microcystis sp. M31BS1 | reverse complement strand
CTTGTGTTGGTGTGGGGTAAAATCGAAACGAATAGGCTTTTTCCATACCTCACATTTTAGCATATATTTCGTAAACGATGCTCATATTTAACAGTAAAGCCGTCGTAGAACGACGGGGTTTCAGACCCAAATTTTCGATGACTGCCGTGGATGTCCTGCAGCTTCAGGAAGTCCCCACCCCGAAAATTAGTCAACCGCATCAGGTTTTATTAGCATTAAAAGCGGCTGGTGTCAACCCTATTGATACAAAAATTCGTAAACGCGGCACTTTTTACCCCGAGCAAATGCCGGCCATTTTGGGCTGTGACGGGGCGGGAATTGTCGAGGCAGTTGGGGCGGCGGTGCAGGATTTTCGCCCCGGGGATGAAGTGTATTTTTGTAACGGCGGACTGGGCAAGGCCGGCACGGGAAATTATGCCGAATATGCCCTGATCGAGGCGGATTATCTGGCCCATAAGCCGAAATCTCTTTCTTTTGCCGAGGCGGCCGCTGTACCTTTGGTTTTAATCACCGCTTGGGAAGCACTCTACGATCGCGCCCGTCTTCAGTCGGGACAAAGCGTCCTTATCCATGGCGGGGCCGGGGGTGTTGGTCATGTTGCGATTCAATTGGCGAAACTGAGGGGGGCTAAAGTTTATACAACGGTGGGAAATAGCGATAAAGAGCGTTTAGTGCGGCAATTAGGGGCAGATTACCCGATTTTATACAAACAAACCGATTTTGTTGCGGCGATACTTCAAGAAACCGCAGGGAAAGGGGTAGATGTCGCTTTTGATACGGTGGGAGGGGCAACTTTTGGGCAAACTTGCCGAGTGGTGCGAGTATATGGCGATATGGTGACGATTTTGGAACCTACGGGCAGCTGGAAGGAAGCACGCGATCGCAATTTGCGGATTAGTTTAGAATTAATGTTAACCCCGGCTTTGATGGGACTGCCAGAAGCGCAAAAATATCAAACAGAAATTCTCAAGCAAGGGGCGCGTTTAATTGACGAGAAAAAGTTAACTATTCATCTCTCCCAAACCTTCCCTTTAGCGGCAGCTATCAGCGCCCATCAATTGCTAGAAACTGGTGCGGTGACGGGGAAAATTGCCCTAATTATCGACTAGAAATCTGCTGGCCACTACAATAGGCGTGGAATATAGCTAGGTAATAGGTGTAGGGCTAATTCATGAATTAGCCCTACAATAGGCGTTGTCAAATTGAAAGATGCTCCGAATCAGCTTGGAACTGAAATTACTTTGATAGGAAAGATTGCATGGCATCTTTCCTATTCTGATCTGACAACGCCGCCTTTTCTCACGCCAAGGTTTTACCTTGGCACACACTAAGGTTGGGTTTTAGTTCTGATTTTTTCGTCGGCTAACCGCAAACAAGCCACCGCCAAAAAAGACTAGACCCATAATCATAGAAGATTCGGGAACTGGTTGTAATGATCGTCATGTGTAAATAATTTTGCCTAGGTACTTAAGCGATTAAAGGTAGCAAAAAAAGAATTAGATTCGGAGAATGAATCAGCCCTACCCCTGCCCCCAGGAAAAGCTTTTTGCCGCAAACCCCAGATAGTCAACAGTTTAGTTGAAACCCGATTAAATTTTCGATCGCTTTGACCAAATCTTGATTAGTCCAATTCTGGTACAGATAAGCGGCGATCGCTGATCCTCCGGCTCCGACTCCTTCCTTGACGAAACCTTGTTCATAAGCTTGCAAAACTGGGTATTTAGAGGCGGAAAAATCTAATTTTGTGGCTAATAGGGGTATTTTTCCGATCAGGCGGGCTAATCCCACCGTATCCCCCGTTTTATCTTCCGCTACCCAGCGAGTTGTGCCGACGATGATATTTTCCCAGTTAACTGGATAGGCATATTTAGCCACTAGAGCTTGAATTAGAGCAGAAACGGCTAACATTTGGGTTCCTCCAGCGAGGAGTACCCCACCCTGCCCACTGGCGGCGATTGCCATGCCAGCGACGAAAATCTGCTGAGGATCGCCTAGTGCGGCGATTACCTCAAAAGGATCAAAAATTTCTTTTTGGGCTAATCCCTGCTCAACTATTGCCCGTTTCTGGGCATGATTGCACTGGGGGTGGCTGCTGTTAACTTTGCCGTTGGCTCGATAACCCAATCCGGTGAGGATGGCGAGGGCGGTGGTGGTGCCACCGACCACACACTCGCCGATAATTAGATAACTAGACTCCCGGGCTAATTTTTCTCCCCAGGTTAGTCCTTGGGCGAACAGGTGTTTTACTATGGGGATATCTAGGGCGCAGCCAGTGGAGAGACAACGGGCCGGTTGTCCCCCTAGTTCGATATAATCGACGGCCGGGGGCAAGGGTAAACCGGCGTTAAAAACGAGGACGGGAATGGCTAATTTTTCCACTACGGCGCGGGTAATATAGGCAGGGGAGGCTCCCACCGTTAGGGGGGGTAAGGGATAACGGGGATGGGGTGAAACTCCTTTAACGATAAATTCGGCATCGGCGATCGCTGTATATTTTCTATCTTCCGGGGTAGCGCCGGCGGTGGAGATTCCGGGGATTAATCCCGTCTCGGTAAACCCCAAAACTAGGGCAAATATCGGAGAAGATTTTTGATGGCGCTCTAACCAATTTTGCCCCTGTTCGATTTCCGTGTAAATTTTAATCATCTGTTGATTTTGTCCTATTACTTATCACTATTTCGCTCTCTCCCTGAGATGATCTTTGATTTCGACATATTTAGGAAATAAGTTATAGCGTTTCTGATTCACAAGAGGTACATTCCCGAGCCTGAACAGCTTAATCAGCAAAGGTTTAAGTGTGCCGCACAGATGCGAGAACCGCTATATTTTAGCTACTGTTAAAGCTTGTTGAATCCACTCTTGAAGGGGATAACTTAATTCTAATCTTTCCCGTTGGTTAGCAAGGGCTATTTCATAGCAAGAAATGGGGGAAACTCCGAGAGATTCTGCTAACTCAAATTTTTCTACTAGCCAATGATCGGGAAATCTGTCAAAATTGCCATTTATTAACCACAACCAAATATGAGTATCAAGCACAATTACTTCAGACATTCCCAATCTTCTTCATCTACAATAGGACTGACCATATCACCTAGTATTTTAGCTTTACCCACCATATTCTCAACTGGAAAACGCCGTTTGAATAAGGATGGCTTTTCTTCTAATAAGTTGTTTTTGCTGGCGGTGAAATTTTTAATTAATTGATAAAGTTCATCTAGTTGTTCTTCAGGTAGATTATCAATTGCTGTTTGAATAAGTTCTTTAACAGTCATAGTTTTACTCTCTATTTTCTGAACTTGAGTTATATTATAACACAACGGTTCCTTCAATAAAGGGACTTATCTTGAGATTTTACCTAAAATACAGCAGACTAAAAAGACTAATTTAAACCGTTTATTCTTAGATTAGCGGAATCTCCCCCAATGCAAGAGTGCCTCGTCTCAAAAAGTAATTTAAACACTTAAGTAGCTGGTTATAATTAAATTTAAAATGGATTTTAGGTTTGATCCCCCCTGCCCCCCTTGATAAGGGGGGTGCCGATAGGCGGGGGGATCTGAAAGTTTTTAATACCTATCTACTTAACAGCTTATGTCTCTCCTGTCTTCTGCAATTATCGATACTTGGCGACGTTTTTACCGAGATCCCCTGGCAGTAATAGGAGCGATCGCATTAATGATAATTATTTTTGCTGTCCTATTCGGTCCAATTTTCTATCGAGTTCCTATAGATGCGATCGATTTTAGTCAAGCTACGGCTCCCCCTAGTTTAAAACATCTTTTCGGGACTAATGATCTAGGACAGGATCAATTGGCGAGGATTTTGGTGGGGGGTCGAATTTCCCTAGCGGTGGGGATTGCTGCTATGATGGTGGCGATGATTTTGGGAACGGCGATCGGGGCTATTTCCGGGTTTTACGGGGGGGCGATCGATGGCTTATTGATGCGATTAACGGATTTATTTCTATCTTTGCCCCAATTACCCCTACTTTTGCTGATTGTCTATCTATTTCGCGATAGTATCAAGAAAATCGCCGGACCGGAAACGGGTATTTTTATCCTCGTGGTTTTGGTGATCGGGGGTTTAAATTGGATGTCGGTGGCGCGATTGGTGCGGGGAAATTTCTTAAAGTTACGGGAGATGGAATTTATCTCGGCTGCAAAAGCTTTGGGGGCCACTCCTTTCCGTTTAATCTGGGTGCATTTATTACCTAACGTTTTGGGAATGATTATCGTGGCGGCCACTTTAGCCGTGGGTAATGCGATTATTACCGAGTCAACCCTGAGTTTTTTGGGTTTGGGTTTCCCCCCCGATGTGCCGACTTGGGGACAAATGTTATTTAAAGCTAAAGATTACTTGACAACTGCTCCCCACTTGGTAATTTTTCCCGCTCTAGCTATCGTGATCACGGTGTTAAGTATTAATTTTATCGGTGATGGTTTACGGGATGTCTTTGATCCTAATGTTTGAGGAACTTTGGAAGTGGATAATTGCCGAAAAGTACCCAGAACCTCTATGATAATCAGTAGCGATGGTGAGGAAATAAATACTGTGAGTAGCGTAACTGTCATTAGCGATCAGAAGTTTGACAAAGAGGTTTTTGAGGTCGAAAAACCCGTTTTAGTCTATTTTTGGGCGAGTTGGTGCGGTCCGTGCCGTCTGGTATCCCCCTCGATCGATTGGGTGGCCAAAACCTACGGCGAACGGCTAAAAGTAGTTAAACTAGAAATAGACCCTAACCCCGACTCGGTGGCTAAATGTAAGGTGGAAGGTGTTCCTGC
Source organism: Microcystis sp. M31BS1 (assembly GCF_020245285.1). Lineage (NCBI taxonomy): Bacteria > Bacillati > Cyanobacteriota > Cyanophyceae > Chroococcales > Microcystaceae > Microcystis > Microcystis sp. M31BS1. The sequence goes on along the minus strand of NZ_JADBVE010000289.1, from coordinate 1,797 downwards.
TTTACGCATCTTTAAAGATAACGAAATTATTGCCACTCATGAAGGGGCGATCGGCAAACAACAATTACAATCTTTTATCGATACCTATGTCAGCTAATTAGGTATCCGTGGTTATGAATAACTTAACCCTAGCAAACCGCTTACAGGCACTACAATCCAACGTTTTTGCCGATATGGATCGGGCAAAAGCTGCCAGTAGAGAAGCGGGTAATACCATTATCGATCTTTCGCTCGGTTCCTCCGATCTTGGGGCTGCTCCCCATGTTGTCGATGCTATTGAGCGATCTCTCCACGATCCTCACACGCACGGCTATTTACTCCATAATGGGACTAGAGACTTCCGAATAACTGCCGCTAACTGGTATAGCGATCGCTTTGGTGTCCCCATCGATCCGGAAACGGAGGTTTTACCCCTGATTGGTTCTCAGGAAGGCACGGCCCATCTACCTTTGGCCCTTCTCAATCCCGGAGATTTTGCCCTACTCCTCGATCCAGGTTATCCCTCCCATTTGGGCGGTGTTGCCCTTGCCGGCGGTCAAATGTACGGAATGCCAATTTTGGCAAAAAATGACTTTCTGCCGGTTTTAGAGGACATTCCTGAGCTAGTGCTGGCACAATCGAAGCTGATGGTCTTGAGTTATCCCCATAATCCCACTACAGCGATCGCACCTTTGGCATTTTTCCAAAAAGCGGTTGATTTTTGCCGTCAGCATAATTTAGTTTTAATCCACGATTTTCCCTATCTAGACATCTTTTTTGCGGGAACATCGCCTCCCCCGTCAATTTTACAGGCCGATCGAGATAAAACTAATTCGATCGAGTTTTTTACCTTTTCTAAGTCCTATAATATGGGCGGTTTTCGCATCGGTTTCGCCATTGGCAACCCGCAGTTAATTATGGCTTTGCGACAGATTAAAGCCATGGTTGATTTTAATCAGTATTTGGGCATTCTTAACGGTGCGATCGCCGCTTTAACTGGTAATCAAGATTCGGTCAAAGAAACCGTCGCTATCTTCCAAAAACGCCGGGATGTGTTTATTAATGCCCTAAATCGCATCGGTTGGCCGGTTGCCACTCCGGCCGCTACTATGTACGTTTGGGCGAAAATTCCCCCCAGTTGGCCGGGTAATTCCGTCGATTTTTGTCGGCAATTGGTGGCCCAAACTGGTGTCGCTGTTTCCCCCGGTTCCGGTTTTGGCAAGGGTGGTGAGGGGTATGTGCGTTTTGCCTTAGTTCACGATCCCGATATTCTAGAGGCTGCCGTGGAGAAAATTGGGGCTTTTTTGGGATAAAACCGATATTCTAAGCAGTGGTTATGCTGCAATCGATAACTTTCGCCTTGTTGCTTCTGATATTTCGGGTGATATTGGTAATGTGTCCACTCCCAAACCTTCTGGTGTTATCGGACTAGGCATACTAGGTGGTGGTTTAGTGGTGCGTTGCGTCGCTAAACGTCGTTAACTGCGCTTGGGGTGCGGAGATGAGCCAAAATTTTGCTAATTCCCCACCCTTTGCGGTTAAAAGCTTTAATTGTGCTGCTGTCTTTGTAATTGCTCGATCGCGTCGGGGGATAAATCGGTAAATCGGGCGATTTCTGGGATAGAAAAACCAGCAGATAGCATTTTTAGGGCAATTTGTCGAGCTTTTTCTTCTTTACCTTTTTGTAGTCCCTTTTCCTCGCCTTCCTCTCTGCCTTCCTCTAAAATATCTTGATAGATGACGGATTCTCTCATAATGTCACTCCGAAGGATTTTTTTAATCGTCTCTCGATTTAATACTAACCCGGCGAGAATACTG
>NZ_JADBVE010000288.1:0-3426 GCF_020245285.1 Microcystis sp. M31BS1 | reverse complement strand
CAAACTTCAAAAAGTTAGGCCTAAAAAAAATAATAACATCTTGTTATCGAGAACAAGTGAGAGATTTATTTAATACAGAAGAAGATGAAAAGGGTTTTTTCTTTGAATATACAGGTACAGAGAGAGAAAAAAATAAACCTATTTCCACTGACATTGTTTACTTTAATGGGAATGGAGATTTTCGTAGTCCTGAAAGTATTGAACTATTAAACAAGTCTGATGTTGTTGTTACTAATCCCCCATTTTCATTATTCAGAGAATATGTAGCTCAATTAGTTAAATACGACAAAAAGTTTTTGATCATTGGCAATATTAATGCAATAACCTATAAAGAAATTTTCAAACTAATTAAAGAAAACAAAGCCTGGTTAGGAATAAATCTTGGTAGAGGTATTTCTGGTTTCATTGTTCCCGAACAATATGAACTTTATGGAACAGAGGCTCGTATTGACAATTCTGGAAATAGGATAGTTTCTCCAAATAATTGTTTATGGTTAACAAACTTAGACACATCAAAGCGGCAGGAAGATATAGCTCTCACAAAAAGATATTTTGGCAATGAAGCTGAATATCCCAAATATGACAATTATGATGGAATTAATGTCAATAAAACCCAAGACATTCCCTTAGACTTCAAGGGGGTTATGGGTGTACCAATAACATTTTTACATAAATTTAATCCCGACCAATTTGAAATAATTAAATTCAGGAAAGGGAATGATGATAAAGATTTATCAGTAAATGGGAAATGTCCTTATTTTAGAATACTAATCAAGAATAAACGAATACAAACAGAATATATTGATTTAACTGACAAAGAAAAACAATGTATAACTCAGTCCTAGGGTGCGTTCCCTAATGCAAGTCCTGCTGCTCCAGCGATCGCTTTTGGGGAACGCACCATGCACATTGATGGCAGTGCGATCGCCGTTATCCTCTTGATTAAACTTTAAAACTGCCATTGCTTGGGATAGGAACGCCAAGAGCGATCGCTTTTTGGGAATGAAGAGGGGCGATCTCTCTTTGTGAGTTGGAAAGTTGTCATCGATCCGCGATCGCGGATGTCATTATTGCCCAAGCAGAGTAAAATAAAAGTCTGTATTGAAAAAAGGGAAAGTAACAATGCCGCCAACAATGCAATTTAGTCAAATCTTAGAAATGATTGACTATCTCTCTTTTGATGAACAAGATGACTTGATCAATATTGTTAAACATCGGCAAATCGAAAAAAGACGAGAACAAATTGCTCAAAGTATTTCTCAAGCTCGACAAGACTATCAAAATGGTAATGTTTTTCGAGGAGATGTTGATTCCATCATTGCCGAACTAAACAATGATTAACTTGGTTTTTAGCCAATCATTTAAACGCGCTTTCAAAACAAGGATTAAACGACAACCTGACTTAAAATCAAAAATAGAAGCCAAATTGAGACTACTCGCTGACGATCCCTATAATCCAATATTACGCACCCATAAACTAAAGGGGAAATTGTCAGGTGCTTGGGCTTTTTCTGTCGAATATGATTGTCGAATTATTTTCAATTTTGAATCAAACCCTGAAACCCAAGAAGAAGAGATCAACCTAATTGATATTGGAACTCACGATGAGGTTTATTGAATATGATTTTTTATTATGTTAGCAAGGTTTCGGAGTTGGTGATCGCTTTTTGATGATGGGAAAGGGCGATCATGTATAATCCAAAATATTATGAACTAGATACAAAATCTCGATAAAATGGAGATAGAATGGGACAATAATAAAGCTGCTGCCAACTTGCTCAAGCATAAAATTGATTTTGAAGATGCAAAAAACATTTTTCTAGATCCCAACTGTTTGGAAAGAGAAGATAAACGTGATTATAATGAAACTAGAATTCAAGTAATCGGTATAGTTAATCAAGTAGTTTTATTGGTCGTCTATACCAAAAGAAACGGCAGATACCGCATTATTTCAGCAAGGAGAGCCAATAAAAATGAACGACGACAATATTACCAGACTCAGACTTGATCCCGAAAATGTTAGTCATGGTAAGACAGATTGGGAAAAAGTTGAAGCAATGACTGAGGAAGAAATTGACAAAGCAGCCGAAGCAGATTCGGACTGTCTCCCCCTATCTCAACAAGAATTAAATGAGTTTCACCGTACATCAATCACAGATGCCGATCTTGTAGTGCGATCGCTGTCATCTTGTTGATTAAACTTTAAAATTGTCATTGCTTGGGATAGGAACGCCAAGTGCGATCGCTTTTTGCGGATGAGGAGTGCGATGCCGAAGGCACTGCGTAGCAGATCGCTGATCTTGTCGTTTAGGTCGAGGTAACAAAACCCAACAAGCTTTGTTATAATATTTTTGTCATAAAGCAAGACTTATAAAAATAGATTTATGCCAGAAATTACTCGATTTTATGGAATTATCATTAAAATCTTTTTTGCCGATCATCCACCTCCCCATTTTCATGCGATTTATGGAGAATATAACGCCCTATTTAATCTGGAAACCTTAGAAATAATTGAAGGAGACTTACCTAATAGAGCCACAAAAATGGTTGTAGAATGGGCAACAATCTATCAATCAGAATTATTGAAAATGTGGAACACTCAAGAATTTAATAAATTACCACCTTTGAAATAAAACAATGCTTTACCCCAAAATAACATCAGCCGAAATCATTGAAAATTATACTCTATTGGTGCATTTTTCTAATCATCAAGCTAGAAAATATAACTGTGAAAATCTACTAGAAAAAACGATGTTTTCTTCCCTTAAAAACTATACTTTCTTTAAAAACTTTCAACTTGATCCATCAGGTAGCGGAATCGTTTGGAATGATGAAGTTGATATAAGCGAGTATGAAATTTGGATCAATGGAATTGAACTATGATTGCCGATCTTGTAGTGCGATCGCTGTCATCTTCTTGATTAAACTTTGAAATTGTCATTGCTCGGGATAGGAACGCCAAGGGCGATCGCTTTTTGGGGATAAGGAGAGCGATGCCGAAGGCACTGCGTAGCAGATCGCTGATCTTGTAGAAACCCAACATTACTTTTTCCCAGATTACCACCCAATATCTGAGTTATAATTAATACCATCCATTCTACACCTTAATCAAATAATTTAAATTATGTCTGCTACAATTCGTGAAGAACTTCACCAACAGATTGACCGATTACCTGATGACATTGTTGAAAAAATTGCCAACTTTACCCGATTAATTTCCCCTGAGCCAAACGACATTCCAGAATATAGTAATTGGCAAGATGAAGACTGGCAAAAATTTTCATTAGAGAACTCCATAAAAAAGATGATCCAATAGTCAAGTGGTTTGATAAGGGATTTCCACAAACCACTTTGGCAAATGGGGAAGTCGATTAATCTGTTTTTCCAACTCTGCCATTGCCTTCTGAATCAACTTTACCCCAGTGT
>NZ_JADBVE010000287.1:0-6069 GCF_020245285.1 Microcystis sp. M31BS1 | reverse complement strand
TTTTCAGACGGTCAATTACCTAATTTTCAGGGAAAAAGTCCAGGAATTTTCGCCCCGATCCCTCCAATGGCTGGCACTTTTTGAGGTCAAAAAAGTCTAAAAGTCTTATCCAACAAGGTTTTTAGATTTATTCAGCCAACCCTAGATCGATGTCTATTTTAGCAGTTGCGGCGATCGCTTGCCACTGTGCTTGGGTGATGGGATAACCTCGTTGAAAAGGATTATTGGATCGAAGTTTGCAAAAACTGCGACACGCCTTATATGCTACAATTCACAAGCTGGGGCGAGAGAAACTTTATCATTAGGTAAATAATAGTCGTCCTTTTGGTTCAGGAATGATTCGTTCTAGTTGTTTTGCAGTTTCAATCCATTCTTGAATAACAAGTTCAGCATTTTGTACAGCTTCTTGATAGGTTTCTCCATCTGCCATACATCCTGCTAATTCTGGAACTTCAACAATAAAAGCTTGATCTTCCTCACTCCAATAAATAATTAATTCATAGCGAATTTTCATCTTTCCCTCCTAATTTATATTTTAAAATGAGATTACGAATTTGTTTGACTTGATAAGTCTTTGCTTTTCCTTGTTTGGGTTGTAGATTTAAAATTTCTTCAATTCCTTCTTGAATAAAAATATGATGACTTCCTCGTATTCTCTCATCAAAGCCAAGTTTTCTCAGCAGTTGACAAAGCTGCTCAAACTTTTTCTCGTTTCGCCGCTGCCAGCATTAAATCCCAGGTTTTTTGATTGGCAATTTGGCTATAGGTAGGGTAACTAATGCCATTCAGTCCCAAAGCTTGCAAAGCTTCAATGCCTCCCCGTCTCCACGGTAAAATAGGCAATGCTCACCCTAGTCATGCAAGGCGTAAAATTTCCCAGATTTTCGGATATTCTCGCTAACTACTTTTGTAGGTCTTCATTGGCCCGAAAAATCGCTTCTTGACCATCACTAGAGGACACAAAACCCATAAAAGCTTTAACCGCTTCACTAGCAGGTTCTTTGTAAACGTAGTAAAGGGTACGCTGCCAGGGATAATTAGGTTCACTGGGTAAAATTCCCTCAATAGCGATCGCCCTGACGGTTTTTTGGTTGGCAATTTGGTTATAGGTTGCGTAACTAATGCCATTCAGTCCCAAAACTCGCAAAATTGGGGTGGTAGCATCCCTGTCCATCATTTTAAAATTAGTTCCTGTACCAAATTCCCCCCCTTGCAGCACTTCCTCACGAAAACTTTGATAAGTGCCACTAATAGGGGGACGATTAATCACTTGAATAGTAGCTGCAGAACCGCCCACCTCCGACCAAGAGGTGATTTTTCCGGTAAAAATATCTTTAACCTGGGTAGTGGTTAACCCCCCCGCAAAGGGATTTTTTACCCCCACTACAACAGCGATCGCATCTCGAACGATCGGACTAGAAGCCAATCCCTGAGAGCGTTCCGACTCGGTTAAAGGTCGTGACACCGCCGCAATATCGATCGCCCCCCGGGCCACTTCCTCTAATCCCCTATCAGATCCTTGAGCATTTGTCAAGACCTCTACCCCCTGAAATTTGGCCGTTAAAGCGGCTTTTAAGGCTTGATTAATCTGTACCATACTGGTGGAGCCGTTAATGCGAATTGTCGTGCCACTGGGGATAGAAGTCGGTGGGGCAAAACTAACCACTCCTTGGGGTGAGGGGGGAGGGGGTAGGGGAGAGGAGGTGCTTCCCGATGTTGGGGATTTTTGCGGACTTTTACTGCTGCCACAGAGAAAAAATTCTTGACCTGCGGCACATTGACTTTGCAGCCAGAAGTAACCCCCACCTAAAATGCTCGCAGTGGCTAAAAGAGCGATTATTAAAGCAGTTGTTTCGTTTTTTTGAGACATACCCATCATTTGCTGACATTAGGGGGTCGATCGCCTGGACACCGGTGATCAATGGAAGTTTCGATGATATTATCTTAGTGCATGGAAATCCACTCTTAATTTAGGACTGTATATCATGACCCACGCACCTATATCCCCAGTCGTACTGGTTATCCTTGATGGTTGGGGTTATCGCCCGCAAAGGTCGGATAATGCGATCGCAATGGCGAAAACCCCGATTATGGATAGTCTCTGGGAAGTTTATCCCCACACCTTAATCCGCACCTCCGCTAAGGATGTGGGACTACCGGAAGGACAGATGGGTAACTCGGAAGTTGGCCACCTAAATATCGGGGCGGGGCGAGTCGTACCACAGGAGTTAGTACGGATTTCCGATGCGATCGAAGATGGTTCGATTCAACAAAATCAAGCTTTATTAAAACTCTGCGCCGAGATTCGCCCTAAAAAAAGCAAATTACACCTGATTGGTTTATGTTCCGAAGGGGGAGTCCATTCCCATCTCGATCACTTACTGGGATTATTAGACTTAGGGAAAGTGCAAGGGATTAGCGATGTCTGCATTCATGTCATCACCGATGGTCGCGATACCAATGTCACCGACGGAATGCCAGCTATTAAACGGATTCAAGAACATATTAATAAAATCAATCTCGGTCGCATGGTGACTCTCAGTGGCCGTTATTATGCCATGGATCGGGATCGCCGTTGGGATCGGGTGGAAAAAGCCTATAACGTGATGACCAGTGATCAAGGTATCGACGGGCGATCGATTACTGAAGTATTACAGGCATTTTATGATCAAAATATTACCGATGAATTTATTCCCCCCACCAGAATTGCACCGGGGGCGATCGAAGCGGGCGATGGGGTGATATTCTATAATTTCCGTCCCGATCGAGCTAGACAGTTATGTTATGCCCTGACTATGCCCGATTTTGAAGATTTCGATCGAGATTTAATTTCTCCCCTCAGTTTTGTCACTTTCACCCAATACGATCCAAAATTACCGGTAGATGTGGCCTTTGCTCCCCAGAATTTAAATAATATTTTAGGACAGGTGATCGCTCAACAGGGATTAAAACAGTTTCGTTGTGCAGAAACCGAAAAGTATCCCCACGTCACCTACTTTTTTAATGGGGGATTAGAAAAACCCTTTGAGGGAGAAGTGCGCGAATTAATTCCCAGTCCGAAAGTCGCCACCTATGACCAAGCGCCGGCCATGTCGGCAGCCACGGTGACAGCAGCGGTCTGTGGGGCGATCGAACAGGGGATCTATAGTCTCGTGGTAGTCAATTACGCTAACCCCGATATGGTGGGTCATACGGGCATTTTAGACGCGGCCATGAAAGCAGTGGAAACGGTGGATCTATGCTTGGCTAAGTTGTTAAGTAGCGTCAATAAATTGGGGGGAACAGTGTTAATCACTGCGGACCACGGTAACGCAGAAACGATGGTGGATGAGTCGGGTAATCCTTGGACCGCCCACACGACTAATCCCGTTCCTTTAATTTTAATTGAAGGGGAAGGAAGAAAAATACTCGGCCACGGTGGCGATGTGCAGCTGCGGGATGATGGTCGTTTAGCCGATATTGCCCCCACTATCCTGGAAATTCTCTCTATTCCCGTCCCAGTAGAAATGACTGGGCGATCGCTGATTAAACCAGCCGAAGTGGAAATTAAAGCCAGTCGCACTCCCGTCCGCATCTCGCTTTAACAGTGATCAGTAATCAGTAATCAGTAATCAGTAATCAGTGGAAATAATTAAAAAATTGGCTAATTAGGGTTTGCGGCAAAAAGTACGGGCGAAGCATTCGGATAGAAAATCTCCGGTTTCACCGATAGGTTATTGCCCGAATGCTTCGCCCCTACAGGACGCGGGCCGATGAAGACGCAAGGTTTGGAAGCACGATTCTCTCAAAATCTTGCACCTGTTTCGCGAAACAAGACCCTAAAACCCTTACCTCGTCTATATTTCACCATTATTCAGCAAGCCCTAATTAGCAGAAAAATGACCAATAAAAACCGCTCTCTTGTAGTTATGCTGATCAGCAAATCTTATCGAAGAAAGGGCGTAGGGCATCTTTGAATGTAAGATAATGGACATTTTTCAGCCAATTTCCGAGAGAGCCATAAAAATTTAAAACTTACATCTGATAACTGATAACTGATCACTGATAACTGATGATAACTGCTATACTTTGTAATGGAAAATAGAGAGTAATAATCATGACAGTGGTGCTGGTAGTACAGATTATTTGGGCGCTGGCGGCGGCCTTTCTGGCGATTTTGGTGTTATTACACAGTCCCAAAGGGGATGGTATTGGCGGTATTGGCGGCCAATCACAGATTTTTACCAGCGCAAAAACGGCGGAAAAAACCTTAAATCAGGTGACTTGGGCGTTGGGGACGGTATTTATCACCCTAACTATTGTACTGAGCGCCGGCTGGTTAAATCGCTAAATGCTAAGAGGTCGGTTCTCTTTTCTAGGACTCGCAGCCTTGGCGAGTCTTTTGCTGTTTTCCTATTCTCTGATTGCCGACAGTCGATCGCTACCAGAGTTAAAAACCCATCCTTTACCCGCTAATTTAGCCCAATGGCAAGAGCAAAACCAGTCCGGGGATTATTTTGATGCCGTGGAAATCAGTCCCGTGGGGGCGTTGATTTGGTCGCAATTTCCCGTGAAGATTTATGTTCACAGCGATCGCAGTTCTTGGCTGAGTTTAGTACAACAGGCGATCGCTGAATGGGGGCAGTATTTGCCGATGGAGTTGGTAAATCGGGCAGAATTAGCCGATATCCTCATTAAACGAGAGTTACCGCCGTCAGGAGTTCGTTTTAATCCCGAAACCGGTAAGTTAGAACTGCCCCGGGTGCGTTCTGCCGTAACACAATACGAGATTTTTGTCAAGGAAAATCGCTTAACTCATCGGATGAGTATCCAGATTAGTCCCAATTTAGCCGATCGGTCGGCCTTAGCGGCAGCGCGGCACGAATTAGGTCACGCTTTGGGAATTTGGGGTCATAGTCCCCTGGAGACGGATGTGATGTATTTCGCTCAAACTAGAGATATTGCCCCGATTTCTAGCCGGGATATTAACACTTTAAAAAAGGTTTATCAGCAGCCAACTCAGTTAGGTTGGCAGATGGATCAGCTAGGGTATCTAATGCCTGAATAGGTAAATATTGCTCTTCAGTCGGTTCTGCTATTAAAAAGTATAAGTTATGGATATACTTAGTATAACTGACTAAGATCCAGAAGATTAACCATCGCTTAAACCTCTATTTCCTCTAGCCATGTTTTAATCGCACTGATTAACTTGGGTTGTTGGGGAGGGGTGTTGCTGACTCAAGCTATGAATGCCAACTGTGCATCCTATCCAAAAGTTAGTTTAGCTCTAGGTTTTAAAAACCCCACACAAGAAGATTCCTATTGCAAATCAGCAACCCCAATCTTTGCCACCCTCGACAACTAAGCCAATACTAGAAACATATTGTACGGGTTTGCCTAACATTAAGGGATCTATTTCTCCCCAATCGTAAGGTTCATAATCTTCTAAACGAGATAGTTCGCTATCTAACCAATCATCTCTAGGGGCTGTTTTTTCCGAGGGATTGGGCTGTTTCAGGGAGTCTAAGGGTTTAGTCATGGGGAAAAAATGTCCTATACACAAACATTTTACCCACTATTGACTAACTTTTTAGTTCATCTACACCTCTATTTCCTCTAGCCATGTCTAAATCGCGCTGATTAAGTTGGGCTGTTGTGGTTTGAAATATTTGTTTGAGTAATTGTTTCGCTTCTTCTCTTTCTTCGTCTGATAAATAATCTTTTCCTTTGACACTGGAAAGATAGCCTTTGCTATTGCCGACAGCTTGAATATAACGCTGTTTTCCCTGATTAAAAATCTCTGTAAATCTCTGATGTTGCTGCCTTTGAATTTCGTTAGGTTGATTCATTATAAGTACAAGTAGGTAGGTGTTAAAAGTTGTCAGACACCCCCCTTATCAAGGTAGCAGGGGGGATCGACACCCCCCTTATGGACTTGCGCTTTGATAATGTACTTTTTGGGAGAACGCAGTTCGCCCCTACATTGTGGACAAAATCCTTTACTGTAGGGGCGCAAAGCTTGCGCGCTCCGATCGATTGGGATATTATTCCCACGCAAGTCCCTTATCAAGGTAGCAGGGGGGATCAGAG
>NZ_JADBVE010000286.1:0-6993 GCF_020245285.1 Microcystis sp. M31BS1 | reverse complement strand
ATTGCGAATGACTGGGGGAACCCTGGAATTTTCGGCTTAGTTGCCGGCAGCTTGCCGCCAACTCACTCCTCTAGATAAGTATTTTGACTCAGGCATCTTCCTCTTTTGAGACGTTGTGACACTTAGGGTGCGGAATGTGGGATTGAGAGAACTCGTCTGACAATAGATCGATATGTGGAGACAATTTTTGCAGCGCTACAAACCCAAACTAATACTCAAGATTTTGTCCCATAGAGTCTGCTACCACTTTGCCTAACAGTGGTGGCACAGATTCTCCAATTTGAGAGGCCATATCAGTATAAGTCCCTAAAAAGTGAAAATGATCGGGATAAGAATGTAATCTTGCTGCTTCACGAATTGTGATTGTCCGATTCTGGGTCGGATGAAAAAATCTGCCAGAACCGGGATGAAAAAACCACCTTGTAATTGTTCTTGCTGGTTTATCCCAAGAAAGTCGACCATAGGCCCCGCTATAGTGTTTTTTCGGTGCTAATTCAGCAGGTAAATCTCTCGCATCTTGTCCTTCCGCCAGAATTTGCACTCTTGACATTTGAATTGGTGTTAAAGGACGGGCAATATGATTAACAATTTTTTGACTTTGCTCACGCATCTTCTGTTGATATATGGTCTCGGGTTCCCTAGTATAAATTTCGTGATCATAAGCTTGTCCTGCTTCTAAAGTAGGTAAATCACTAATGGCATCTTTAACAGTAGTAACTGGGGCAATATTTGGTTCTAGTAAAGTAAGCTGTGTCCAAGATTTTACAGCTTTATAATCACTTCTGATATCACCAGAATGAGTTGCTTGGGGAAGGGATGGTAAACGCTCTAGACTAGCTAAAAAAAAGGCTCTTGAGCGAGTTTGTGGCACTCCATAATAAGCGGCGTTTAGGGAAGTAGTAACTACTTGATAACCCCAAGATTCTAAATGTGCTACAATTTCATCTCTGATGATACCGCCATAAGCTTTCAAAATTTCAGGAACATTTTCCATGACTACATGAAGAGGACGAAACTCTTGAACAAATCCTAAGAAAGACTTATATAAATGATTGCGAGAATCATTAAGATAGCGATACCCAGCTGGGATATTTCGTGAAAATCCTTGACAGGGTGGACCCCCGATAAGGGCGGTTAATTCTTCTCTTTGTAAACCTAAGTATAAGCGCAGTTCTGATGGATTAACTTTGCGGATGTCTTCCTGAAAAGTGCGTGTTTTAGGATAATTATGTTGATAGGTTGCTAATGCTTTCGCATTTACATCAATTGCACAGATAGATTCAAACCCGGCTAAATGAAATCCCGTGGTCAATCCGCCCGCACCAGAAAATAAGTCGATAATTTGTTGTTTCATGGTTGAATACTATCGTATTCGGAGCCTCTTGTCAACTAAATATCCTAGCGATGATAGCGACGACAGGCAGTTTCATAAGAGGAGGAGGGGACGGAAATTAAAGACCCGATATTCTATCATAGCGATTTGCGATCGACCTTGGTTGATCGATCGTGTTTCTGTTCGCTGGGAAACGTTTAGGCAGCCAATAAGGCTGAAATGCCTGAAATCAGCACCTAGTAAGGTCTTTAGCCCCCGCGACCAACCTGATTGCTGAGAAGGGAGAAAAAAGCTGACGGTTAAAATAACTGATCACTGCCTTTTTCTAGGATTGAGAATCAGAATCTACCCCTGTCTTCACTTCGGGGATAATATCGGGTCTTTGGGCATCTTCCCAACCGACCGGGCGTTTAGAATTGTACCAAGCGATCGAACCGATGGTGACAGCAGCGAGAAAACCGACCACATAAACTGCCACAAAATAAACGGGGAATTTGCCACTGGCCACTTCTAGGAGTAAATACATAAGTTTTTCACGATTAAGCTTTTAATTTGTATATCTTAACAGAATCAGACCCCTCATCCCTATTTTCGATCGCTACTGGTCCACCAACCGGAAGGCAGCCAAACACCGCCATGGAGAGCTATTTTTGCCGGTGTCATCATATATCCCCAAGCTTCGCCGATTAATTCTCGCTCTAGATTATAAATAGGAATTCTGCGACGCTGATACTCGTTTTCTTCTGCAGCTCTGCCGGGTTGATAATCTTCCAAACCATCCAAAAGCCCAATATCATAATCTGCGTTAAAAGTCAATAAAATTCCTTTCACCCAGCCATCCCCCTCGGTCAGTCCGGGATAACCGAGGGCGGTAAGATGGTATAAATGCCCCTTTGTGTAGGCGGTTTTAGAGTTGATCACTTTTCCCGCACAGTAGGCAGAATAGTTACTCTCCCTAGGTTTCAGTGTTCCATAAACAAAAACTTCCATCATCGATCCAATTGTGCCGCTACTCCTCCTAATAGGATATCGCGAACAAATTGACTGGCTAAAAGTTCGTGGGGAAAACCAAGAGAAATGGCGCTGATATTATCGAGTCGTTGCAGATGTTCCCCAGTTAGGTTAAAGTCCACACAGGCTAAATTATCCTGCAATTGGGACAATTTTCGAGCGCCAATGATAGGAATTACGGCGTTAGGCCGATTTCTTAGCCAATTTAATGCCACTTGTGCCGGTGATTTCTCAATTTCTCTGGCTATCTCTAGGACAGTCTCGGCAATTTTTAAATCGCGATCAAAAATTTGAAAAGGTTGGTCGGTCATGCTTAAACGTCCATCGACGGGGTTGGGTTGATTATATTTTCCCGTTAAAACTCCTCCTCCCAGGGGACTCCAAGCTGTCACCCCGACATTGAATGCTTTGGCCATGGGCAATAATTCCCGTTCGGGGGTGCGTTCCTTGAGAGAATATTCTATTTGTAGTCCGATAAAGGGTGTCCATCCCCGCAGGGTGGCCAGGGTGTTTGCTTGGGAGACAATCCAAGCAGGACTGTCAGAAATGCCGATATAAAGCACTTTTCCCATCCTGACCAAATCATCGAAAGCACGCATCACTTCCTCGATAGGAGTGAGAGAGTCCCAAATATGAAGCCAGAGTAAATCGATGTAATCAGTACCTAAACGCTTTAAACTAGCTTCTACCGCCTGAAAGAGGTTTTTTCGATGATTTCCGCAGGCATTAACATCGCCGGGGTGCGTGTTGAGAGAATATTTCGTGGCGATTACCCATTTTTCTCGATCGCCCTTGACAAATTCCCCCACTAATGTTTCACTGGTTCCGTTAGTGTAGATATTAGCAGTATCGAGAAAATTGCCGCCCGCTTCCGCAAAAGCCTGAAAAACCGCCCGACTTTCCTCTTTATCCGACCCCCAACCCCAATCTTCCCCGAATGTCATCGTTCCTAGACATAGTTCGGAAACCCGCAGACCACTATTACCTAAAAGTTTGTAACGCATAATTAACTAAAATTTTGAATAAGAAGTTAATTATAATTGAATTTGATCGACATTTTTGCTAAGTACATTTGGTGCAATTTTGAAAAGTTAACCCTGGCCTTATTGGTTAATCAATTTTGCTTAGGTACTTAAGTAGGTAGGTGTTAAAAGTTGTCAGATCCCCCCCTTATCAAGGGGGGCAGGGGGGATCCCCCCGCCTATCGGCACCCCCCTTATCAAGGGGGGCAGGGGGGATCAGAGGCAAAATCTATCTTCAATTTAATTATAACTAAGTACCTAGGCAAAATTATTTACACATGACGATCATTGCCCCGTAAGGGTTTTAGCTCGATCGGGCAGGTAATTAATTTTGCATGACTACTTACTTACTTAGCAGACTCAGGCTATTTAGAAACAGCCCAAGAACGCACTTCACCTAAAGTTACAGGGGTGCGATCGCTAACATCAATGGTAAAGCGAAAAACTCGTTTGGCCCGCAGACCATTTTCGGGATCGAAGAATTTTAATTTCACATCCCAGCATTCACTTCCATAGCGACAGAAGGGGCTTTTTTCCACTTCAATACTGTGTAATTCCATTCCCATTGCTACTGCCTGGGAGAAGGTTTGTACCGCTTGAAAAGCGTTAGTAGCGGCAAAATTTAAAGCGCGATCCCGGGCGATTTGTCCGACGTTGCGTAAGTCATAATAAATGCGATTTAAGAAACTGGTTAGAGAACGCCGCATCCTCGCTTCATCGGCGATTTCATGTTCCGTGCGAACAGTTTCTATGGCTGATTCAATCAAAGTATTAACTTTCCAGCCATACATTCCTCGCGGACTATTAACTTTAATGACGGGAACAATTTGACCAGAAAAAAGTCTCACGGTTTCCTCAGTAAGAAGACCGGGGATACTCACCCTTTCAATATAATCTTCGTCTGCTTCTGGCAATATTTGACCCGCTAACATATATTGCATGACTTGATAAATCTCAGCGGCGAAGGCTCCCACTGGTTTAATTGCATAGATGGGAGTTAGTTCTAAATTGACTGTCCAAATTAAAGACTTAGTTTCTGATAAATTACTTTCTAAATAATCTACCATTTGCCGCGCATCGTAGGGATTGGATGGTAATTCAAGATTATCGATCGTGATGGTTGGCATTAACTGTTTAAAGGTATCCCGACGCGCTTCTGTGCCGAAATCATAGCCTAAAGTTCCTAACACATAAACGAGGTTTGAACGTTGACTAGGAACGACACTATTAAAGACAATATTTTTATTTGTTTGATTATTTTGTATTAATCCGGTTGAGGAAACATTTTCTGAAGCATTGCTAGGAGCGATCACCGGTTCTAGTGTCGCTGCTGTTGGGGTGGTTACAATTGTTCCCTGAGTCGCCATCTCGGTTGTATTGGATGGGATAACCGAGGTGGTCACTGTCATCGGAATTACCGCCGATTCTATGATATTATTCGACGAATTGTTATCCGCTTCAACAGTTTGTAATTTCTCTCCCGTCAGCAGTTCATAAGCACCCGCAATATTGATTTTTCCTAATAAACAGCGTTCCGGTTCTTCTACTTCCTTAGGATCGCAAGGGATGGCACTATTAATTAAGGCGGCTCTTACTGCTTCTGCGTCGGGAGATAACCCCTGTTCTAATTGCAAACTCATTAATAAAGCGGCTGTTCCTGTCACAATGGGAGCGGCGCAGCTAGTCCCTTTTTTGCGGATGGGGTCATCGGTTCCGGGTTGAGCGCCTAAAATATTCTCTCCTGGAGCGAGAATCCCTTGCGTTGCATATTTACCGCCAAAATTACTAAATTTAAATGGCTCACCTGTATCTTTCATTGCTCCTACTGTCAGGACATTTTCTAATACCGCAGGAACGCACCAACACTCTCCTTTATCATTACCTCCGGGGGCAATCACCAGGATATTATTAGCTTGAGCTTGACGAATTGCTTTATCAATAAATTCGTGCGCTAATCCGCTTTGAGTTGGGTGACAAGCGGCACAATGGATAATATTAACTCCCTGTTCAATAGCGGTACTAATTGCGCGAGAAAGATTGAGAGGATTAATAAAATCTTCGTTGCTATAGGCGATGGGAATATTAATTACAGTAGCCTGAGGAGCAATCCCTTCTACGGGTGAATCTGGCTGGCCACAAATGGTGCTGATAATATGGTTAGCATGGAAGCGCAAATGCAAACTGTGGAGGATGTTTTCATCAGGGATAGCTTCTTTGAACAGATACTCTTTTTCTTCATCACTTTTGTCACTTTTTTCTATATCTAAAAAGGCTTGTAAGTGTTGGGGATCGATGGGAAATTCTTCCGACCAATAGGGATCAAGGCGGGTAATATTTGCTCCTTGGAAACAGGCGCGATCTAAGTCAATCGGTCCATCAAGAACGGCAATTTTGATGCGGGGATCGCCTTTGGTATGGGAGCGAAGAGCAGTCATTCCGGGGATAGCATTGAGATCAGGCATAGTTTTTGCAGGTTTTCAAGAACAGTTATAGAATAAAAGCTAGATAACAAAAATAGGGGAATTAAAGATGAGTGCAATCACCCCAACGGCACAACCCGCAACCACAATTCAGGAACCTTCGACCACGGTGTATTGCGATTCCCCTTTACCCGACCACACCCAACTCCCGGATAAAGATGGAAGTTTTGTGAAAAACTATCAAGAGCCTCCCCAAGCAGACCTTTTAACGGATACTATTACACCCCTTTTGGAGCAATTACATCCTGACGGTAATTACTGTCTGGGTCGAGATTGTGGGATTTATTGGCGATTGCCAGAGCATCCAGAATCCCTAGAAAAAGGTGCTGTTGCTCCCGATTGGTTTTATGTTCCCCATGTCCCCACAACGATTGATGGTCAAGTCCGGCGTTCTTTTGTGATGTGGAAAGAAACCATTGAACCGGTTATTGCCTTAGAATTTGTCTCTGGTAATGGTGAAGAAGAACGGGATAAAACGCCTGTCAAGGGTAAATTTTGGATCTATGAGCGAGCGATTCAAATTCCTTTTTATGGAATTTATGAAGTTAACAAGGCCCAGATCGAGATGTACCAGTTAGTTAATGGTCGTTACCAAAAAATGACTCCTAATCAGCGCGGTCATTATCCCATTGTTCCTTTAAAGGTAGAGTTAGGAATTTGGCAGGGGGAATACCAAAATCAATCCTTTCCCTGGCTTCGCTGGTGGGATGGGGAAGGTAACTTGTTGTTAACTTCCCAGGAATCTACTGAACAGGAACGACAACGAGCCGAACAGGAACGACAACGAGCCGAACAGGAACGACAACGAGCCGATCGCCTAGCGGAACAGTTAAGGGCGTTGGGGATAGAACCTGAAGAGTAGTCGTTTTGTCAGGTAGGCAAGTGCGAACAATTCATGTAAAAAAAGACTGTCTACCTAATGACTAATGCCAGGAAGAACAAATTACACTGCGTCGTCACCCGCAAAGGGATAACATTGCTTGGTGGCTAAATCACAGAAGGTAGCAGGGAGCATCTCACTTACGCGATGAGTAATTATACTTAGCCTAAAAGCCACTCTTAATCGTGTCTTGGAACGAAATAGAGGCTTTTAAAGACCGCGTACATGGAGAATTAAAACAAGAATTACCCTCGAAAAGCCTATTTT
>NZ_JADBVE010000285.1:0-9761 GCF_020245285.1 Microcystis sp. M31BS1 | reverse complement strand
GCAATTATCGTAAAACCGAGTAATTGCCCGCAAGGTTCTTTCTACGGCAGTCTGGCAAGCATGGGAGTTTAAATCATCAACAAATTTAAACTCTTTCCTTAATGCTGTGTTGTACCGAAATAACTCTGTTTTGCCAACACCTGGATTATCCATCCAATAACGCAGGACTTTATTCCGAACAAATTGGGTTGTCCGTATTGCTTCGTTAATGGCTTCTATTTGATTAGGTTTTGGCTTGACTTTGTATTCTAGTACAAACATTTTGACACTGCTTGACTGAGTGTCAGTATGTTAGCACAAAATTCTTTAAGTTGACAATACATAGGGCTTGCTGAATAATGGTAAAACCCTTTTAAAATAAGGCTTTTGACCTGTTAAAATCCGATGTTCATGCTGCGAAAATCGGATTGAGACCCTCAAAAACCTTGCATTATCCTTCTTAAGTACCTAGGCAAAATTATTTACACATGACGATCATTGCCCCGTAAGGGTTTTAGCTCGATCGGGCAGGTAATTAATTTTGCATGACTACTTATAGTACATAAGCTCGTACGAAAAGAGAGGGCAACAAAGCCTGAAACGACCGGCTACTGACGACCGACGACCGACTCCTAACCCCACCAACAAACTTTTTGCCGCAAACCCTAATTAAGGTCGCGCACTGATTCTTTAAGTTAACTCTAAGCAAAAATGCAGGAATATCTTGATAGTGGCTTAAGACTGGGCTGGTTAATTGCTCCCATTAGTCAACAGGTAGCAATCTATCGCCAAAATCAGGCTATTGTGTTTTCTGACTGCTATTTTTCAATTTTATTGGTGAGAGTTCCGACCACATCAATACCGAGGGTTTGATGGACACTGGCGAGGAATTGATTGACGATTTCGGGATAGACTTTGATCAGAGCAGCGAGGGACTTACCATCACCATTATCAACGATATTAACTCGATCGAGGTGTAAGCGTTTAGGAATTTTAATCGCCTCCTCCAGGATAGTTTCTAACTGTTGAATCAAGAAAATTGCCTCTGCTTCGCTGCCGGTGTTTTGCCAGACTTCCGCAAACAATTCGTTAACCAAGGCTTCAGCTTTGGCATTTTCTTCAAAAATTGCCGCTTGTCCTCTAGCGCGGAAAGTTTCAGCTTCCTGCTGCGCTTCTGCGGGTAAAACTTGATCTGCTTGGAGACGTAATCTTTCCAATTCTGCTCTGACCTGTTGCAATTTTTCCTCAACTATAGCACGTTTTTCCTTAGCGGCGGCGATAGTTATTTCTTCTTCCGATTTAGCCTGTTGTTCCAGTTTTGCCTTTAACTTTCTCAATTCGTTTTCTTGCTCTAAAATGATAATTTGATCGCGGGTTTTAGCTACGGTTGCCTGTTCCTCACATTCCGCGACTATTTGTTCAGCTTCATTGAGGGCATTTGATTCAGCAATTTCAGCATCACGCATGACTAAAGCGATTCTTTCCCGTCCGAGGGAGTTAAGATAATCCACGTCATCGGCAACATTTTGAATTTTGAGAGTATCAATTTCTAAACCGAGTTTAAACAGGTCTTGACTGACGTTACTGGTAATACTTTCGGCAAATTGTAAGCGATCTTCGTTCACTTGTTCGGGGGTCATTGTTGCGACTACACCCCGCAAGTTTCCTTCTAAAGTTTCTTTAGCTACGCGAATAATTTCTTCTCGATCTCGATCTAAAAAACGTTCGATCGCATTGCCGACTATTTCAGGTTTAGAACTAACTTTCACGTTAGCAATGGCCACTATATTCAGGGGAATATTGCCCTTAGAATAGGCATTTTTAATCTCAATTCTGATCGGGGTTGTGGTGACATCCATGCGTTTAACGGTTTCTAAAATTGGAATACGAATCGCCCGACCCCCCGATATCACTCGATACCCCACATCCTGTCTATCTTTTGATTTGCGTTTCATCCCACTCAGGATCACTACTTCATTGGGTTTGCAAATACACAAAAAAGAATTGATAAACCAAATCGCACCAATCCCCAGAAATATCAATAAAGCGATGGGAACACTATTCAACAATAAATTGCCAGCACTGTTGTTATTATTGTTGTCGTATTGATTGGGATTGATTTGGATGAGATAGGAATTATTTTGACTATTCATAGTTAGTTACCCTTTGGTTTAGAAGAAATTACAAATCGCCTCTGATATACTTTTCCGCAATGACTAAAACTTTATTGTCCTGGCAATTGAGGATAAATGCTTTATCCCCGACATTAAATTGTTCTTCCCCTTCCGTTATCGCTACTATATCGATCAGACTATCCCCGACATTAACTCGCACTTTCCCCTTGCTATTTTTATCGAAGGGGATTTGAACAACTCCGATTAAACCGATGAGAGAGTGATAATCGACGATACTATTTACCTGTTGGTTGCAGCGTCTTAACTTGACTAAAATTAGGAGTAGAATGGCCAAACCAATACCTACCCCTAAAGAAATTAAAACGATTGTGAGCAGTTGAGCATTCATAAGTTTAGTTATTTACCGTTATAGTTGCCCCCAATCTAATTAACGTTAACTAATTCGAGACTTCGGCCATTTCAATCACGCGATCAGCATTATCTTTGACCAAAAAATTTAAAGGTTTATTGCGACGAACTTTATACTTTAAGCGTCGTGATTCCACCCGCATCAGAATTTGTTCTAAACAATCGTGATCAAAACAAACGTGACGATGACGATCCTTATAACCCGCGGTTGCCCCAGCAACGATGTGCAGTTGGGTATTTTTCTTTAACTGATACCATAAACCCTGGGGTTGATCTCCCAAAGAAGGGTTGGCAGTAGTCACAGCCGGATTACTAGACATATAAAATGGGTCAATCATATTATTGCCCATCGTCTGCTCATAATTGTAATAGTAATGGAGGGGGACATCGGCCGTGGGTAAATTTAAAAGTCCTTCATAAAATTGTCGGGCTGTCTCCAAATCTGTCACCATGATTGTATGAACTTTTGGGGCGCTAGTTAGAAACATCCACATGGCTAAAGCATAAGCGGCCAGAAGCATAACCATAATCCCCTGGGTGGACAGGAGAGTATCAAGAGGTAGGAAAGCGCCGAAGAAAAGATGATTTATCAACACTGATGTGATCCTATTGCCTAAGAATTTCTATCATTCCCTAATTATAATCACGACGCTGAAACTTAAGTGAACAGGGTGAGGAGTGACCAAGTTCCGTACATTTGTATTAAAATGCTCCCTACCCAGTTTAAATGCAGTACAAGTGAACTCAAATTCTCCTATGGGATGAATAAGTAGCTGGTTATAATTAAATTAAAAATGGATTTTAGGTTCGATCCCCCCTTAGTACTAGGGTTGATTCATAGTAGGGTTGATTCATGAATCAACCCTACCCTATAGTCCCCCCTTGATAAGGGTGGTGTCTGATAATTTTTAACGCCTACCTACTTAAATGATGAGATGATGACATTACGGACGGAAATATGAGGAATTAGCGGAGATGAAAGCGTATAGTGGAAATAGAGCCATCCCTAGAAAAGTGAGCTACTGTTATGAACTCTTTTGCGCTTCCCGTCTTTCTGCAATCAGGTTTAACCCTACTGGCATTTTTAGTGCTGGTTATCCTCATGGCCTAAATCTTAATCCGTCTGTCTAGATTTTCATAGACAGTTAACAGCTGTTCAGCGATCGCCGACCAACTATATTGATTTAAGACTAAATCCTTGGCATTTTTCCCCCTTTGTTGGCGAATTTCAGGATGAGTGATAGCCGTTGCCAAAGTATTAGTTAAATCCTCAAGCTGACAAGCTGTCACCCATCCCGCAGCCGCTGCTGCTACCGCAGGATGCAGATCCACCCGGTCGGAGATAACCACGGGAATTCCGGCAGCCATAGCTTCTGCCACTGCGATGCCAAAATTTTCATAGTAGGAAGGTAAAACAAATAAATCGGCCCTAGCGAGGAGGCTATTTTTGACTTCTCCAGTGACAAATCCGGTAATCGTCGTATTTTTGCCCAATATTGACCGCTCGATCTGATTTTTAATCCGATTTTCGTACTCCCGGTCCTGGGGATTGCCTCCTGCTAAGACAAAATGAAAATCTAGGCCTTTTTCTAACAACCTTTCTAAACTGGGCAGCAATAAATCTAGACCTTTTTTCGGATCAAGACGGGACATATAGAGGATGATCGGTTTATTTTCGGGAAGATCAAAACCCGTTACTGGTAAAGCTTGTGGGTTAAAAAAATCTACCCCTAGGGGGATGACAATATCCTTAGTTTTTATATTAAATCTTTCGGCAGTTTGACACTCCTGCTGACTGGTAAAATGAACTGCCGCCGCCGCCGCTAAATTGGGTTTTTCCAGAAAATTGGCATATATTTGTTTAAGTTGCCGTTTTTTTTGCAAATCTGCCGGATCGAGGGTGCCTAGGGGACGGAGAATATAGGGCAGTTGATGATAACGAGCGATCGAAGCCGATATACTGCTCACCGGGGAGAATAAAGCATGAATATGGGCGATATCGTAATCTTTTGCCCTATTAGCCAACCAAGTAAACAGATCAAGGGAAAATTTATAGCGTCGAAAGGGAGAACAGCGAAAATAATAGATTTGATAGCCATTTTGACTAACAGGGACCCCTAAAGGCACATCTAGGGGTGCTTGTCCCGTGTCACCATTGGAATCGGTGGTAATAATAGTCACCTCTTGGCCTAGTTGCGCCAAGGCCGCTGACAAACCGAGTACCATTTGACTGGGGCCACCATAAACAAGGGAAATCGAAGGAACAATCTGAAGAATTTTCATCGAAAAATTGGGTCAGAAACCCCGTCGTTCTAGGTTGGCTTTACTGTTAAATACTAGCGCATTTGCACGATATATGCTAGAAAGTGCCACTTAGAGCGACTCTAAGACCAGAACAGAGTAAATCTGTTAAGGCAGCTGGGAAACCGCTCAAGAACCCCGAAGAGGATATCAAATTCAGCTAGTCCGGAACAGGGAACGGTTCAAAACGAATATCAAATTTAGATGCACAATAGCTTATCCCTCTGATTTACCAGTTATCAGTAAACAGTAAGCAGTTATCAGTGATGAGACGGGGAGTAGGTAGCATTTTCATGGCTCAGTAAATAGTAATTAATCAAAAGTGAAAAGACAGCAAGAAACCGCCATTTAATAAGTAGGTCAGCCCCCCCTTATTAAGGGGGGCAGGGGGGGGATCACTTAATACTCAAATCTGATAACTGCTCACTGAAAAGGCTAAAGGTTAACCATTCATCGATAAATATTTAGCCACCGATTGCACATCTTTATCACCCCGTCCGGAGAAATTAATAACAATGCGAGGACTACCAGTTACTTGTGGGCAAAGAGTTTCTAAATAGGCTAAAGCGTGGGCAGTTTCTAGGGCTGGAATAATCCCTTCTAAACGGGAAACTCGTTGAAAAGCTTCTAGTGCTTCCTTGTCGGTGACACTGTAATATTCGGCGCGACCACTATCTTTTAAAAAGCTATGTTCTGGCCCGACTCCGGGATAATCTAAACCGGCACTAATTGAGTGGGCCTCGATAACTTGACCTTCGCTATCTTGTAATAAATAACTCATTGCTCCATGTAGAACCCCCGGTTGACCTTGGGTAAGGGTGGCGGCGTGTTTTCCAGAAGCGATACTTTCTCCGGCGGCCTCAACACCAATTAAACGCACGGCAGTTTCTTTAACAAACTCATGAAATAAACCCATAGCATTAGAACCACCCCCCACGCAAGCGAGGAGAATATCCGGTAAACCGCCCCATTTTTCCAGACTTTGCTGACGAGTTTCTTGACCGATAACCGCGTGAAAATCGCGCACCATCATCGGATAGGGATGGGGACCTGCCACAGAACCAAGGATGTAGTGAGTGGTTTCCACATTCGTTACCCAGTCGCGAATCGCTTCCGAGGTGGCATCTTTCAGGGTTCCTGTCCCGGCGGCCACGGGTTGCACCGTCGCGCCAAGCAGTCTCATGCGGAAAACATTGAGTTCTTGGCGTTCCATATCGTGAATTCCCATATAAATCACGCATTCTAGACCAAAACGAGCGCAAACCGTAGCGGTGGCCACGCCGTGCTGTCCGGCCCCGGTTTCGGCGATAATTCGCTTTTTACCCATACGTTTGGCTAATAAAACCTGACCGAGGGCGTTATTAATCTTGTGGGCCCCGGTATGGTTTAAATCTTCTCGTTTTAGGTAAATTTGCGCCCCAGTACCGTCAGCTTTGGCATAATGGGCGGTGAGACGTTCGGCAAAATATAAGGGACTAGGTCTGCCGACGTAATCCTTGAGCAGTTGATTTAATTCTTCTTGAAAATCGGGGTCGTCTTTATACTGATTATAGGCCGTTTCTAGTTCACTTAAGGCTGGCATCAGGGTTTCTGGGACGTATTTGCCCCCGTAGCGTCCAAAACGCCCAAAAGCATCGGGATACTGGCTTGCTGTGCTGGCTGAGGCGGTATAAATCGGCGTGATAGTCATGTAAACCTTCGATGAGAGACTTATGATCCATTATAAATCTAAGGGTTTAGTCTCTGGGTTAACCTGAGTTCTAGGGCAATCATCGCCTAACCTACTTAATCATCAAAGGGTGAGCATTGCCCACCCTTTGACTGATTTCACAGCCAAATACTCACATCAACTTTTAACACCTGTCCTAATAGTAATAACCATTTTAATTGAGTCATCGGCCAGGGACAGGAAACATCTATTGAATTAGACCGCAAAGAATTAGGAACTAGACGGTCATGGAAATAATAATAGTATAATTCCTGAGAGCGATCGAGGGATAATCCTAGCTTTAATTGTTGGCTAACTTCAATTAAACGGGTGATTAAGCGAGTATCCTCCTCCGCTGTTAAAGGATCACCATCGTGTAATAATTTCCCAAGAGATTGCCAGAGCAGACTTTCTAAGATTTGACGCGCTTCGGGGATGTTTAATTGACAGTGTAAATGATTGGCTTCCTTAGCAATAGCAAATAATTGATCGAGATTATTTTCCGTTGCTTGCCGCTGCTCAAAATCTTTTTCTAGGGCAGTAATCACCTGTAAACAACGGTGAGAAATGGCAATATCGGCCGCTACCTGTAACTCTTGAGGTACGGGCAGCTCATCCCGTTGGAAAGCCGCTAAAATGCCGTAATTATCCCGATAAACTTGGGTGTATAATTGATCGAGACGTTTTTTAGTTTCGGCTGTCACCTTCTGCATGATTCGGTGTCTTTCATCGGCAAAAAGATGGGGTAAAGCAAAGAAGTTTTCTCCCAATCCGCGCCCCATTTCTACGATCATGGTCGAAACACTGGCCTGTTGTAAAGATTCAAAGAGATGATCCTTAAGATTGGTATAGATTAACCGACTGTTAAACGGTTGAATGCAGCAGTAAAAATCCCAACCTCCTAAATGTAGAACAGCAAAGACAAAATGTTCACTTTCTTGGGTAATTTCCGAGGTTAATTCCACCTGTCCCACTGCTAAAGTTAAAGACCCGATCGCTTGTTTTTGATAATCTAATTGACGGGTATTGTAACAATAAATCCGATGATGACTAGGATAATTGGTAAATAGGGAACTAATAGCGTAATGGGCCGCCACCCGTTCCAAATCGACCCGCGCAGAAGTGACCAATTGTCGATAGACATCGGCCCCATCTTGATATAACTTAACGTTACTGGGAGCGAAAGCTAGACGACTGAGGAAATTCATTTCTAATTGAATTCCAGCCACTTCTCCAGCTAATTCCAGGGACCGGCCAGCATATCTCAAAATTTGCGTACCTTCAGGTCGAGAAATTTCCTCAAAAAACCAGCCACAACTGGTAAACATCAATAAAGCTTGTCTTTGCATTTCTAATAAACGCAAAGCATCGATTTTCTCGCTTTTACTCAGGTTGCGACTTTGATGCAGGGCGAGGAAATGTTCGATTGCGTCTGGGGATCGATCTAAAATAACTGCAATGTAGTCATCCCTTGTCTGCCAAGGATCCCGGAAAAATTCCTGTCCCTGAATCTCATAGACCTTAATCAACTCATCTCTGAGCCAATTTAGGGACTCCCGCAGGGGTTTACGCCATTTTTGCTGGTAATTTCCCCCTCCCCCGCAACCACAGTCATCCTGCCAACGATTTACGCCATGGACGCAACTCCACGCGGTCACGGGTTTTAATTCCACTTCCCAAGTGGGGGGGCAAATACTGAGATAATGGGCGAAATTGGTGACTGTCCAGCCGTTTTTAGGGAAAGATTCCGTAAAAGCATAGCTAAGACACTTCTCTGTCCCCTGTTTGTGGTGGCCGAAGGTTTCCCCATCGGTAGCGACGCTGATTAACTGGGAGGGACGATGATCCCCTTTAATTGCTTGTCCCAGACGACCGACGAGAAAATCACTGCTGGCTAGGACATCATTAAAGCCCATATCGCGAGAAATTGGACCATCGTAGAAGAAAATATCCAGATAACGACCATCGGGGATGTAACAGCGATAGGGACGGGTGGGATCGATTTGACCTCCGGCCACTGCGTGCCATTGGGGATGAGGATCCTGGTCGCTAGGGAAAGGACGACAGCGCAGGGCCTGGGAAGGGGCTAAAATGGTGAATTTAATCCCCTCATCGATTAAAGCTGTCACTGTGGCTAAATCAATGGCTGTTTCCGCTAACCACATTCCTTCGGGATCCCGGCCGAAACGATGCTGAAAATCGGCTTTTCCCCAGCGAATTTGGGTGTATTTGTCCTGTTTGTTGGCTAGAGGCAGAATGATATGATTATAGACCTGGGCGATGGCGTTACCATGACCGTTTAAGCGTTGACAACTTTTTTGATCCGCTGTCAGGATGCGTTGGTAAACTTCGGGATCATGGGATTGCATCCATGACATGAGGGTGGCCCCGATGTTAAAGCTGAGATATTCGTAGTTATTGACTATTTTGATCACTTCCCCCCGGTCATTGTAAATGCGCGCAAAAGCATTGGCACGATAACACTCGTGATGGATGCGTTCATTCCAATTGTGGAAGGGATGGGCGCTCGGTTGCCGTTCAATTCTGTCTAGATAGGGATTTTCTCGCGGTGGTTGGTAAAAATGTCCGTGAACCGTGATATAAACTCCGTGAGCGGTTTTCAGGGGATCGACCCCCGTATCGGTATAGGAATAAAAGGTTGTAGAAGGATGTTCAACAAGATAAGTCATAGAAATGCCTAGAAAATCGTTTTTTTTTGAGCGAAAATAGCTGTAGAATGTAGCGACCTGATGTTTAAAAAAACTGAAAACCTGGCCGTTTTTCACGGCCTTGGGGTCACAATATCACATTTTATTTTCCTAGCAAAGCTAGGGTTAACAATTCGCAACTTCTCTATACACAGCACTAAGTAGGGTCTGCTGAAAAAGTTTTTCCTAGGGGCAGGGTGTAGGGTGTGGGGTGTGGGGTGTGGGGTTTTACCCATTTTCATCGGGTAAATTACCTAATTTTCAGGGAAAAAGTCCAGGAATTTTCCCCCCGACCACTCCCATATCTGGTACTTTTTGATTGACAAAAAGTCTAAAAGTCTTACCCAACAAGGTTTTTAGATTTATTCAGCTAACCCTAAGTAGGGTCTGCTGAAAAAGTTTTTCCTGGGGGTAGGAGTCAGGAGTCAGGAGTCAGTAGCCAGTCGTTTCAGGCTTTGTTGCCCTTGTTTTGTGTACCAAGCGATGTACTACAAGAAGGATAATGCAAGGTTTTTGAAAGTC
>NZ_JADBVE010000284.1:0-8211 GCF_020245285.1 Microcystis sp. M31BS1 | reverse complement strand
GGTTCGCCAAAATCAGCCTTGGCAGCTTGCTGACAATTTACCACCTTGTTCCTAGAGATTCACACTTTTTGTTATCTCTGATCAAGGGTTGCGCTTGCTTTGGTTTAACCTGAGCGACTTAGTTTTTGCTGCGCTTTTTTCCGGCTTGAGATTTTGAGTTTTACGGCAACTGCTTGAGTTTTTTTGAATTAGCCCTTGACAATCAAGACAGTCGCTACAGCTTAAAAGCTTCCCGGTTTGTATAGTAAATTCGTAGGTCGGGTTGAGGCAACGAAAAACGGGTTTCTTCGAGAAACCCGTTTTCTACTCATGCACTCATGCAAAAAGATGTTTTTTCATCAAAAAAACTCGATCGCATTTAAGTGATCGAGTCGAGAAAAAATAGACTAATTACTAATAGTCGAAATCTCCACCGCCGCCTGGAGCAGCGGCTTTTTCTTTTTCGGGTTTATCCACCACAATACACTCGGTAGTTAAAACCATACCGGCGATAGAAGCGGCATTTTGTAGGGCAGAACGAGTCACTTTCGCGGGGTCAACGATACCCGCCTCAAACATATCGGAGAACTCACCAGTAGCGGCATTATAACCGACATTAAAGGGCTTTTCTTTCACCCGTTCGGCAATAACTGCACCGTTTTGGCCGGCATTTTCAGCGATCCGTTTTAAGGGAGCAGCAATGGCGCGAGAAACGATTAAAGCGCCGGTTAATTCTTCATGGTGTAGGGTTTCTTTGGCCCAGGTTTCCAATTGGGGAGCCAGGTGAGCTAAAGTAGTACCACCTCCGGGGACGATGCCTTCTTCTACGGCTGCTTTAGTGGCGTTAATTGCGTCTTCTAAGCGCAATTTGCGGTCTTTCATTTCCGTTTCGGTAGCGGCACCGACTTTAATCACTGCCACACCCCCGGCTAATTTAGCCAGACGTTCTTGCAGTTTTTCTTTATCGTAGGAAGAATCGGTTTCCTCGATTTGACGGCGAATTTGCTCACAACGGGTTTTCACTGCCACGTCGTTGCCTTCGGCGACGATGGTGGTAGTATCTTTGTTCATGGTGATACGACGGGCCGTACCTAAGCTGTCAATTTTGGTGGTTTCCAGTTTTAAACCCGCATCTTCGCTGATTACTTGACCACCGGTTAAGACGGCGATATCTTCTAACATCGCTTTTCTGCGATCGCCAAATCCAGGGGCTTTCACCGCAGTGACGTTAAGAACACCGCGCAGACGGTTAACCACTAGGGTTGCCAAAGCTTCTTTTTCGATGTCTTCGGCGATAATTACTAGGGGTTTGCCTTGACGGGCCACTTGTTCGAGAATGGGAACCAAATCCTGTACTAAACCGATTTTTTTGTCGGTAATCAGAATAGCGGGATCTTCAAAAACGCATTCCATGCGTTCGGTGTCGGTGACAAAGTAGGGAGAGATATAACCTTTGTCAAAACGCATCCCTTCGGTGATTTCTAGTTCGGTGGTCATCGATTTCCCTTCTTCCAGGGAAATTACGCCTTCTTTCCCGACTTTATCCATGGCCGAGGCGATCATTTGACCGACTTCATCATCGTTACCGGCAGAGATAGCGCCCACTTGTGCGATCGCTTTGGAATCTTCTACGGGTTTCGCGTGTTTGGCGATTTGACTGACGAGGAAATCGGCAGCTTTATCGATCCCTTTTTTCAGAGAAATCGGGTTAGCACCGGCGGCGACGTTGCGTAAACCTTCTTTAACGATAGCGTGGGCGAGAACGGTGGCGGTAGTTGTACCATCACCTGCCACATCGTTGGTTTTTGAGGCGGCTTGGCGAATTAAAGCCACACCGGTGTTCTCGATATGGTCTTCCAGTTCGATTTCTTTAGCGATGGTGATGCCATCATTGACGATTTGGGGTGCGCCAAATTTCTTTTCGAGGACGACGTTACGACCTTTGGGACCGAGGGTGACGGCTACCGCTTCGGCCAGCAGATCCATGCCTTTTTCTAGGGCCCGACGAGCATCTTCGTTGTAGATAATAGATTTAGCCATAATGTATCGTTATTCGTGCAAAATAGGGGTTTTCAAGGGTAGATGATTAGGAAACGACGGCGAGAATGTCTTTTTCGGAGAGGAGAACGTATTCTTCGCCACCAAGTTTGATATCGGTTCCGGCATATTTGGAGTAGAGAACTTTGTCACCCACACCCACTTCCACAGGGGTACGGCTGCCGTCATCGTTGCGTTTGCCAGTGCCGACGGTCACGACTTCCCCGATTTGGGGTTTTTCTTGCGCGGCGTCGGGAAGGAAAATGCCA
This sequence comes from Microcystis sp. M31BS1, assembly GCF_020245285.1. Classification (NCBI taxonomy): domain Bacteria; kingdom Bacillati; phylum Cyanobacteriota; class Cyanophyceae; order Chroococcales; family Microcystaceae; genus Microcystis; species Microcystis sp. M31BS1. The sequence continues at coordinate 5,926 of NZ_JADBVE010000284.1, read as the reverse complement.
CCGGCGGTTTTTTCTTCGCTGGGGCTAACTTTAACGAAAACTCGATCGCCTAGGGGTTTAACAGTTGTTACGTTGATGCTGACTGCAGCCATGGAATATCCTCCGTTTGTCTTGTATTTGGGTAAGTGCCTTTTCCAGATTAGCACTCTTACCTTCCGAGTGCTAATTTACCGAAATAGAAGTCCCCCTGACAACGGCTCGATCGGTACGGGTTTCCGAACTATGGTGTTAAGCTAGGGTTTGCTGAAAAAGTTTGTTGGTCGGGTCAGGAATCAGTATTCTCCGAGTCAGGAGAATTAAGAATGAGCATTAATCAATTGAATGCTCTATTTAAGAATTTTAGGCAATTTTATGCTTATTTCTCTCATTTTTGCCCTCTCAAAAATTAATTAGGGTTTGCTGAATAAATTTGAAATGTAGGCAAGGTAGCGGTTTTGTGGCTTTTCTCGCTCCCACAGGTGCAAGATTTTGAGAGAATCCTGCTTCTAAACCTTGCGTCTTCATCGGCCCGCGTCCTGTAGGGGCGAAGCATTCGGGCAATAACCTATCGGTGAAACCGGAGATTTTCTATCCGAATGCTTCGCCCGTACTTTTTGCCGCAAACCCTACTTATGCAAGAACTCTAGTGTAAGCTGTTGTGCAAAAACAAAAGAGTTGAGCGGAAACACTCAACTCCTTTGTTTTTTATGCTTGATTCTATCTATAAAGTGTTATTGTGACTGCCAAAAACTTGCGCTTTTAGTGCATCAATTTCGGCTAATAACTCGCGACGATTTTCATCTTTGAGCAGATAGCGCCAGACAAACCAACCAGTGTAAACGATCCCAACTAATTGTAGGATAGGAGCAAGGAGGGGAATATCATCGATCGCATCTAAGACCGCTAGGGTAACTTTTACGGTGACAAAACTCGCTAAAATTGCCCCCAGAACGATTAAAGGTTTTTTGTATCCAGAGAAGAAACTACCGATATAATCGGGGACATTAGCCAGATAGGACATTACCGAATCCCAAACTGGTTCTACATATTCAGACCAAATCTGTTCGGTGCTGCTGCTGCTGGGTTTGCTCAGAGACCCGGGTAAATCTGTTCTAATCGGATTTTGTGTTTCGGTGGGTTGCATTGATTCCATATTAACTGATCCTCATCATAAAGGTTAGACAGTGCGCGAATACGACCAACGGGGGTCAATTTTAACAGACTGAATAGACTAACTCGCTGTTGCCCATATTATCGGATAATTGCGATAGTAGGCGGAAAGTTTCTCAACAACTATTAAGAATCAAGGATTTAGCTTCTCAATTTTATCGTCAGTCTGACCGCAATTCTCTATTCTAACAGCAGGTAGCGATCGGAGTTGAGGAATCAGGGGGTGTCAGTTATCAGTGAACAGTAATCAGTTATCAGTGGGGAGATAGGGAGTAAAAAGCCGGTGGGTTACGGCGAATACTCAATTTTTAGTGAGATTATAACTTATTTTCGCCTAACCCACCCTACAGATGATTACCTATTCCTGGATAAGTTGCATGGGTGCGGTGCGAGGATCGATGATTTTCTGACCTAAACCCGAAAATTTGACCGCTAGATTCATTTTTTTGCCCGTACCGAGGATATGGGTCACTTCTCCTTCTCCAAAAGTAGAGTGTAACACTCGATCGCCTACCTGCCATTTTCTTTGATTAGAGGCGGTTGTTTGAATGGGAACCACTTTTGGGGTCTTTTTGGGTTTCAGGTTGCTTGTGAGCAATTCTGGGGGCAATTCCTGCAAAAATTGGGAAGCTACCTTAGTCTCTTTATTTCCCCAGACATATCTTTCTTTTGCGTAGGTTAAAAATAATTGTTCCTTGGCCCGAGTCACTCCCACATAACACAAACGCCGTTCTTCCTCAAGAGCAATGGGATCGTTTAAACTACGATTATGGGGAAAAATGCCCTGTTCTAAACCGACTAAAAAGACGATAGGAAACTCTAAACCTTTGGCTGAATGTAGAGTCATTAACGATACTTTTTCCTGACCTTCCTGAAGATTATCTAAGTCCGAGGCTAAACTAGCACTAGCGAGAAATTCCCGTAGATTAGTTTCCTCATTTTCCTCTTGAAATTGTACCACGGCGGTATAAAGTTCTTGGATATTTTCGATCCGGGTATCAGCTTCCTCGGTTCCCTGCTGTTTTAATTCATCAATATATCCCGAATTTTCCATGATTTGATCTAGGATTTCACTAGCGGATAAATCGGTGATTTTTTCTTGCAGGTTTTGGATAGTTTTAGCTAATTTATTGATGCTTTTAGTCGCACGACCAGCGAGAGTATTAACGGAAGTTTCGTCGCTGATAATTTCCCATAAAGGTACTCCTAATTCTTGGGCAGCTGTGAGCAAATTATCGATTGTGGTTTTACCAATACCGCGTCGGGGAGTGTTAATAATTCTCAGTAAACTAACGGTATCAGCAGGATTGGCAATCACTCGTAAATAAGCGATCGCATCTTTAATCTCCTGTCGATCATAAAATTTAAATCCCCCGACAATATTATAGGGGATATTATTGCGAATTAACCCATCTTCAAAGGGGCGAGATTGGGCATTAATTCGGTAGAGAATGGCAAAACTACCCCAATTTAATTCGGGGTTTTCTTGAGTAAATTCTCGAATTTTATCGATAACAAAAGCTGCTTCTTCCTGTTCATCTCTGGCTTTAAAAACATAAATACTCTCGCCTCCTTCTCTGGTGGGAACAAGGACTTTATCGATTCTTTGACTATTCTTTTCAATTAACTTATTTGCCGCTTGCAGAATATTTTCCCGTGAACGATAGTTTTCCTGTAGTTTCACCATCGTGCGAGTATCATCATCGAGTAAACCATCGCCAAAGTCCGCTTGAAAATTGAGCAGAATAGTAAAATCTGCCATCCGAAAACTATAGATAGATTGGTCGGCATCACCCACCACAAAAATCGATCGATCCGTCCAATTCCACTCACTTTTTTTTGTTTCACCATTGGTGGACAAAAGCCGAATTAACTCGTACTGAATCCGGTTAGTATCTTGGTATTCATCGACTAAAATATGCTTAAATTGCGTGTGCCAATAACCGAGAATAGATTCATTTTGCTGAAAAAGACGGACTGGAACCAGTATCAAATCATCAAAATCTAGGGCGTTATTTTGTGCTAATTGCATCTGATAAGTCTGATAAACCTCAGAAATGACCCTTCCCCGAAAATGAGGGTTTTCTCTGGCGTAATCTGTGGGGGTTAAACCTAAATTTTTGGCATTACTAATCGCATAACGCAGATTGCGAGCATCAAATTTTTTATCGTCTAAATTCATCTGTTTGGTGACGATATTTTTCACCAAACTCTGGGCATCAGATTCATCCATAATTGAGAAATTCCTTTGCCAACTATGACCATATTCATCCTGATATTTATTAATGTCATAGCGCAAAATCCGACCGCAAAGACTGTGAAAAGTCCCAATCCAGAGTTTTTTAGTATAATTCCGATAAACTTGAGAAAAGAGTTTTTTCTGTTCGTATTCTTCCAAAAGTTCTAATCTTTGACCGTATTTTTCCTGTGCCTTCTGTTGAGCAAAAGTTTTTTCAATTCTCGTTTTCATTTCCCGGGCCGCCTTATTGGTAAAAGTGACCGCGAGAATATTTTCCGGATCGACCCCGTGATGACGGATCAAATGGGCGATACGATAGGTTAAAGCGCTGGTTTTTCCCGATCCTGCTCCAGCAACCACCAACAGGGGGCCGCAAAAATGCTCAACAGCAAGGCACTGGGAAGGATTGAGTTGTTCTAAATAATCGGCTGTGACTGTCATAATCTTTCCGTATAGCTCTGCGACCTCTATTAATCAGGCTACATCATCGGGACGGCTATCGGGCATTAGTCAACCCCTTCAAGAAATAAAAATTTTTTGGGCTAGTTTGTTTCAAATCGCTCAAGATTCTAAGTTGTCATCTACAATGGAATTAGCGGAGACGAAAGTTTCCGTTCACTCCTCACACCACACTCCGTCCGAACAATCGAACATTGTTCGGGCGGTTTCTTATTGAAAATACTTTATCTCTACAAATTCCCTGTTACACTGTATTATCAAAGATTTCTTGGAATCTTTTTGCGTTCAAACGTACTACTATGTGAGGGACATCACTTGTCTAAACGTTATTTGTTCACCTCCGAATCGGTTACAGAGGGACATCCCGATAAAATTTGTGACCAGATTTCTGATACTATTCTCGATGCTCTGTTATCCCAAGATGACCACAGTCGTGTAGCGGCTGAAGTGGTTGTCAATACAGGGTTAGTCTTGATTACTGGTGAAATCACCTCGAAAGCACAGGTTCACTTCGTCGATTTAGTTCGCAAGAAAATCGCTGAAATCGGCTATATCAACGCAGATAACGGCTTTTCCTCGAATAGTTGCACCGTTTTAGTCGCTTTAGACGAACAATCTCCCGATATTTCCCAGGGGGTCACGGCTGCTCAGGAAAATCGCGAACTTCTCAGCAATGATGAACTCGATAAAATTGGTGCGGGAGACCAGGGTATTGTCTTCGGTTTCGCTTGCAATGAAACCCCCGAATTTATGCCCTTACCGATTAGTTTAGCCCACCGCATCGCTCGCCGTCTAGCGGCAGTCAGAAAAACCGGTGAACTTTCCTATCTGCGTCCCGACGGTAAAACGCAAGTATCGGTCATTTATGAAGATGGTCGTCCCGTGGGTATCGATACTATCCTTGTTTCTACCCAACACGATGCTACTATCGGCGATATCACTGATAATGATCTCGTCCAACAAAAGATTAAAAGTGATCTCTGGAAAGCGGTAGTAGAGCCGGTTTTCAGCGATTTAGAGATTAAACCCGATGCCAACACCCGTTATCTGGTTAATCCCACCGGAAAATTCGTCATTGGTGGACCCCAAGGCGACGCGGGATTAACGGGACGGAAAATTATCGTCGATACCTACGGTGGCTATTCTCGTCACGGTGGCGGCGCTTTCTCCGGTAAGGATCCTACCAAAGTCGATCGCTCCGCGGCCTATGCTTGCCGTTATGTGGCCAAAAATATCGTCGCTGCTGGTTTGGCCGATAAGTGCGAGATTCAAGTGGGTTATGCGATTGGGGTAGCTCGTCCGGTGAGTCTCTTCGTGGAAACCTTTGGCACTGGCAAAGTCGCTGATGATGTGATTCTGGACTTAATCAATAAATACTTTGAACTTCGTCCGGCCGGTATTATCCAAACCTTTAACCTGCGCGGTTTACCCTCGGAAAGAGGCGATCGTTTTTACCAAGATGTGGCCGCTTATGGTCATTTTGGGCGCAATGATCTCGATTTACCCTGGGAAAAGACCGATAAAGCCGCTATCCTCAAAGAAGCTTTGACTTCTGTGGTAGTATAGGGTTAGAAATTAACTGCAATTTTTGATTGAGGAGTAGAGTTTCAGGCTCTATTCCTTTTTTCGACGGTTTTTAAACAGAAAAAGCTATATTTATCAGTCAATCGAATCTGTCTTTCTGTTTGTGTTCTTTGTGCCTTTGTGTTTATCCTTAACTCTTATGGTATAACTGGACAACAAAAGGTTTGGTTTTAAACTTTAGCCTCCCTATTCTCTGGGTCCTCTTGTAGCTAAAAATAGCTCACCTCTTATTTGTTGATGAGTGAAGGTGAATATAGCTTTTCTCATCAAGATGCAGTGTAACCTGATTGGGTAAGTAAAACTTCCCACCTCATCATTAAGATAACTGCTATATAGTTAAAATTGACAACTTAGGTGGCTCTTCGGTTTATGTTATGCAATGAACGGGGGTTATAGAGGATGTAACCCTTGTATAGAAAGGCATTTAGCGATTTTTGTCAATTATTTTTCTCTAGAGCGAACTAATCAATTAAGTCTCTTGCCAGATAAGGATTT
>NZ_JADBVE010000283.1:0-3136 GCF_020245285.1 Microcystis sp. M31BS1 | reverse complement strand
TTGAGAATATCATAAACACCGTCAGTTACCCATTCCGGGTTCAGGACATTGGTTTCATTCAGTCGCGGATCATCTTGGTAGTTGAGGACAATACCGAGATCGTGGAGAAACTGCACTAAACTTTTTTGATCGCTGGCCTCTTTAATCTCGGCTGTCTGACACATTTCCTGATACTTTTCGTAGGAAATAAAGTCATAACTCTTTTGCATCGTTTCTAGTTGAGTTTTGATCTGAAACCAACTATTAGGCAATAAATCTTTGATATGGGGAATAGCATCGATTTGGGAGGCGATTTCCTGCACAAGTTGCTCGATTCCCGCACCGGTTTTACAGGAAGTGGCGATTAGCTTGGTGATTTGGGGATATTTTTTCTGGAGGGTGCGGATCTTAACTTGCGGGGGATTTTCATCGGCACAATTACCCACGATAATCACGGGAGAATTGCCTCCGTAGGTTTCAATGAGTTTTAACCAGTATTCCAGACGGTTTTGCTGTTCGTTTTTGCGGTTGTCGAGGACAAGCAGATAAAGACTGCGTTTAGTCAGAAAAAACTGATGGGTGGTTTGCATCACTTTCTGACCGCCAAAATCCCAGATATTGAGGCGAATATCAGGTTTTTGGGGCAGTTGCCACTTTTCAATATTAATGCCGGGGGTCTTGGGTTCTCCGGAATTAAAGGTATTGTGCAGTAACCTCTTTAACAGGGAAGTTTTCCCCACATCCCCCTCCCCCACCAATAAAACTTTAAGCTCATTAAGAGGGCGTTTAGCTTTATTCTTGAGATAACTAAAAATCGCCTGCGGATTGCCATCATCCCATATTGTTTTACCCCATCCCTGACGAATAATTTCCGGGGGAACGTTGGTAATCGGGTTATTTTTGAGGACTAATCGCTTCAGGTTGACTAGGTGAGCGAGCGCTTCTGGAATCTCCCTGATTTGGTTATTTCTGAGGTCGAGTTCTTGCAGGGAGGTGAGGTGAGCGAGTGCTTCTGGTATCTCGCTGATTTGGTTATTGTTGAGAAAGAGGTATTGCAGGGAGGTGAGGTGAGCGAACGCTTCTGGTATCTCCCTGATTTGGTTATTGTAGAGGTCGAGGTATTGCAGGGAGGTAAGGTGAGCGAGCGCTTCTGGTATCTCGCTGATTTGGTTATCGCTGAGGTCGAGGAGTTGCAGGGAGGTGAGGTGAGCGAGTGCTTCTGGTATCTCGCTGATTTGGTTATTGCTGAGATAGAGGCGCTGCAGGGAGGTGAGGTGAGCGAGCGCTTCTGGAATCTCCCTGATTTGGTTATTGTTGAGAAAGAGGTATTGCAGGGAGGTGAGTTGAGGGATTTCGGGGGGAATTTCTGTTAAGTTTTTGTTGGACAGATCCAACTTCCCCGCTCTTTCGTCCTTTACCCGTTGAATTAACTCTAATACTTCCCGTGCTGTCATTGACCATCCCCCCGCTACTATATTTACTCCATTTTGGCAAAAGATCCAGTTAATACAACTGGTTGAGACCTCATCAGCTTGAGTTGAGTTTCTGGAGAGTGAACTGAAAACTCCCATCTGATGACCGATAAGGGACTTGCGTGGGAATAATATCCTAGCCAGAAAATCGCTCTGTAGAAGAATCAGGCCGGCCAGATGGCATATTATCAAAGCGCAAGTCCCTTAGCTGCGGGGACTCTCAAAGGCTCTCCCCCTACTTAGGGTGATCAGCAAACCTGGGCGATCGGAGGGCGCAAGCCTTGCGCCCCTACAGTAACGGATTTTGTCCACAATGTAGGGGCGAACTGCGTTCGCCCAAAAGGTACATTAATGTAGGGGCGAACTGCGTTCGCCCAAAAGGTACATTAATGTAGGGGCGAACTGCGTTCGCCCAAAAGGTACATTATCAAAGCGCAAGTCCCTAACTGGGTGACTAAAGTTGAGAATTCCCTTAAGATAAAGTAAATAAGTGTAAAGAAACTGAAAGTTAGCCTACACCCTTGCTGAAAAAATTCTCATTGTCTAGAAGTGCTATGCTCAATCGTTTTTGCCGAGGAATCTCGATCGCTCTTGTCATTGGTGTCATTAGCTGTCTGGGTTGGATTATCTGCCCGGATCAAGCTCTAGCGGTAAATAATCCCGAATTACTGCCCAATCAAGCCACTCCGATCGTTGATTTAGCCAATTATCTACCCGCAAAACAGGAAGAGGCATTAATCCGAGATATCGAGACATTTCAAGGGGAAACCGGCTGGAAAATGCGAGTTTTAACCCAATATGACCGCAGCCCCGGCCGGGCAGTGATTAATTTCTGGGGATTGGATGATAAAAGTATTCTCCTAGTGGCCGATGGTCGGGGCGGTAATTTACTATCTTTTAGTATTGGTGATGCCGTCTATGAATTTTTACCCCGCACTTTTTGGATCGAGTTACAGGCCCGTTTCGGTAATATGTATTTTGTCCGGGAAAATGGCGAAAATAATGCGATCGTACAATCCTTAGACACGGTAAAAGGTTGTTTAGTTAAAGGTGGTTGTGCGGTAGTCCCCGGTTTACCGAGGGAACAGTGGATCCTAACTTTAATTACCTCAATTGTCGGTGGTTTAGTCTTCGGGTTTGCCGGTATTCCCCGCAAAGAAGGACAGGTTTTCGCTTGGCAATGGGTTTTAATTGTCTCTCCCCTCTGGTTTATCCTCTTTGTTGCTTTTGGCATCGGACCGGTGGTTACTCGCACCAGTGAATTACTGCCCCTTTTCCGCAATTTAATCGGTTTTGCCCTTGGAGTTTTAGTCGCCTATCTTTCCCCTCGTTTTAATTCCCTCAACGCCTCAAAAACCTAAAAATTAGCGGATTTTCAGTGATCAGTGATCAGTAATCAGTGAAAAGAAAGTAGCGAAGTTTTTACCTATAACTGATACCAAATCCGGTTATTAAGTTGTTGGTTATAATTAAATTAAAAATGAATTTTAGGTTCGATCCCCCCTGCCCCCCTTGATAAGGGGGGTGCCGATAGGCGGGGGGATCCCCCTTGATAAGGGGGGTGCCGATAGGCGGGGGGATCCCCCTTGATAAGGGGGGTGCCGATCCCCCCTTAGTCCCCCCTTAATAAGGGGGGCATCTGATAATTTTTAACGCCTACCTACTTAGGGTCAAGTATGCCACAC
>NZ_JADBVE010000282.1:0-3286 GCF_020245285.1 Microcystis sp. M31BS1 | reverse complement strand
TACAGTGAGTTCTTTTCTTCTTCCGTGAATTCTAGGTTAATCATGTTTTTAATGAGTGCTTTGCTTCTAATTATGACTCTTAAACTATATTATTGTCCTTGAGTAAAAAATGCAAGTTGTAGCCGTGCAAAGTATATCAGTAAACAGTAATCAGTAATCAGTGAACTGAAAACTCACATCTGATAACTGATAACTGATAACTGATAACTGATAACTGACTCCAGCAACAAACTTTTTGCCGCAAACCTTACTTATAAGCAGCAATACACTGTTCAACTAAAGCATTTACTGCGTCCACATCTTTCCAACCGAGAATTTCTGTGACTTTTTTCTCTAGATTTTTATAGGTTTTGAAAAACTCGGCGATTTCTTCCAAGCGATGGGGAGAGACATCTTTAAGAGATTTTACCTCTGCATAACGGGGATCTTTAGCGGGAACACAGAGAATTTTTTCATCGCGATCACCACCATCGATCATTTCTAACATACCAATAGGACGCGCCGTAATCACACAGCCGGGGAAAGTAGGCTGATCCATGATCACCATACCATCTAAAGGATCGCCGTCATCGGCGAGGGTATTGGGAACAAAACCATAATCACAGGGATATTGTACCGAAGAATAGAGAACGCGATCGAGCGCAAAGGCGTTTAAATCCTTATCAAACTCGTATTTATTCTTACTACCGGCGGTAATTTCCACTAAAACATTAATTAAACCGGGTTTCGGTTGGGCAGGAATGCGCGATAAATCCACAAGCTTTCTCCAAATACAAGACAATAGCGCCTTTAGAGTCACCTAAAAGCGCAAGCAAAATTAAAACACACTTTGATTGACTCCGATCCAAATTCTACCCATAAGGGGGATCGGGACGAAGAAAAAAATTTTACCTTGGCAATCGTCTATCTCAATTCTGTCACCTCATTTGCCTCGTTAGGGAGTAGGATGTGTTACCGGTAAGGGGTTCTTCGGTATAGTTAGGCGTGGAGTTATATCCAATCGCTAACAAGGGTAACGTTAGGGTCAGAATTGCGATCATGGTTCCGAGTAAATTGGCCCACCTATGACTAGGAGGTTCGGAAGTCTTCCCTGACGGGTTGCTTGATTCCATAAAGGGGTCGTGTTGAACTCGACAAGTAAAGAATACGAGAGATATATAGAGCAGTCAGCTATCGGCCTTGAGCTTTTAGCAAATTACTGCTGTTTTTTTGCTTTTGGGCTTGGTTAATGTCCCGTTAAAAAGCGAAACATTAACGGCAATACTCTCCCTACTAATTATATTTTACCAATTCTTTTCCAAGAGTTCACTCTGATACTTTTCTTGACGATCTCTCCAGATCATGGTCTGTTGGTGTTTGTCCATGTCATACTGTGGGTGCAAGCACAGCTTCCTTGTCTGATCCCGAAATCAAGTTGTTTCCTAATCAATCTACAAAAAAAATGTCTGAAAGGCTTAAATACTAAGCGATCCAAACATTTTTTCATTGCAATCGGAGGGTGATATTGACTTTATGTCTTAACTTTGAGCTTACGATAGAAACCTGGCTGTTAATGTAGCCTATTTAACCAAAATATCGATTTTTTGCTGATTTATCGGGATAGACAATCACCTTTTCTTAGAAATTATCCGAGTTTGGAGACAATTGGTCAGCTAATCTCCCGATAAGCTAGGTCTCAGAGACCAGCAAGGCATCCTCAAGCCTTGATTTGTCCTTGCTTGTCATGGACAGCAATCAGGGCAAGTGGGGTCAATCTACCAATATTTACATCATAACTCGATCGAGGGAGAAAAACCAAGAACCTGCAAGAAAAATGCCGATCACCTCAGATCATACCGTCAGTCATTTTTCAGCGAGAAACCACCTCGCTAGAGGATTCCGATTCTAGGGGGAGAGAGGGTTTAATTATCCCGTATTTTGTCTCCTCCGGTGTAACTTGACGGATAACCTCCAAAGCTTCCTTGATCATTACTGCCATGGGAACCGCGATAATCACCCCTAGTAAACCGCCCACTCGCGCCCCCGTCAAGACCGAGACCAACACCCAAAAGGGATTTAACCCGGTGACACTGCCCAAAATCCGGGGAGCAATGCCGTTTTCGACAATTTGCTGCACCACTACAGCTACGGCTAAAACTTGCAGAGCTAAACCAATATCGCGCAAAGCTAGTAAAGCTGTCACCGTGACAATGCCTACAGTTCCCCCAAAAGGGATTAAGGCCATGGTGCCAATCAAGAGGCCGAATAGAAGACCAAAAGGGACTTTAATCGATAAAAATGCCGTGACTAATCCCAGGGCCATGCAGGTGGCACAAATCACCTGGCCGACAAAGTAATTCTGAAAACTTAAGCGTAGGGTTAGGGAAAAGGGTTGTTGGACGGGTTTGGGCAACCATTGGATAATACTCCTCCAGATATCGGGACTGTGGAGAAGTAGATAAAAGGTGAGGATAATGGTTAGCAGCACATCAAGCACTCGCACCACGGTAAAAACGGTGAGATTAAGGGCTAAATTAACGCTTCTTCCCGCTAAAATTTGCAATTCTGCCCCTAAACGACTGTTAAACTGAGCGATAACACCATCGAAACTGATCGGAATCGGTAGATTCATCGTGTCGATTTTGGTATCTAGTTGCATCAGTTGGCGCTGTCCTGAGTCTAACCATTCTGGCAATCTGTTGACAAATTGCTGTGCTTGGGTGAAGACTAAGGGAACTAGGGTGATTCCCACGGCCACAAAAATTAAAATCGTGATCAGGGAAACCACAATCGCAGCTAAACCCCGTTTTAATCCCTGACGTTCCAACCAAGTCACCGGATAACCCAAGAGAAAAGATAGAACGGCCGCTATCAGTAAAATAACAAATAAAGATTCAAAATAGCCAAAAATTGCCGATAATGCCCAGGCATTCAGAACTATAAGTGGTGCAGCTAGAGCAATCACCAGTAAGCGAGATAGGGAATTCAGGGATTGCCACCACGTCTGAACCCAATTGCGTTTCGGGGGAACGACTTTAATTTCCACCATGAAGCCTCTTAAAAGGGTTGTTTCAATACTTGTATTCTGACAGATCGAAGCCGAACCCGCTAACTCAACCGGGGGGAAGTGGGAAGATGGGGTGTGGGATGCTGACAGGTGTAGGTTTATTATACTTTAGACGTTCATAATCTGAGATTTATTAAACTTCTGAAATCGTAGAGTCAGCAAGGAATCCAGTTCTTTTTTATGTTTCAGATGGGCATCATTCAGACATTCATAAATAGCTGAAGAAAAGTCAGAAAAGTT
>NZ_JADBVE010000281.1:0-18028 GCF_020245285.1 Microcystis sp. M31BS1 | reverse complement strand
TTGACCCTTTTCCCTGTTGGCTCTTCTCGCAAAGCTCGTCAGGATTATTATGGCAAAATTACCTTTTCTTTTATTCAGGAGTTTGAGGCTTTCACATAACAGTACTTGTCTTTGTATTGAAAAATGTGTCCGTCAGTCAGATGTTATCCTTAATGTCTCTCTGCTTATTAGTTTATAATCTCGGTCAGGGAGAATTGAGGAACAGCTTACAGCCTTTCTCATAAATATGAAGTATAAATTAATCTGGTATCTAGGACAGAATATCGTCTAATGTTAAGCGTTTCGGCGTTCCCCAGAACGAAAGCTTTGTACCTCATAATTATAAAAAAATCTCAAGCAATGGCGCTCAAAACCCTTTAATTCTGAAGATAATCCTAAGATTTAGCCCGAAAAAGAGCCAGAAAGGTGAGGATAGCTAGGATGGAAGTGAAAAGCAATTTTGACTCGAAATTATCCCAGGGGATCGATCGCATTTAACGAAACCCTTACCCTAACAGCATAAGACAAGAGAAGGACTTATTAAGGAGAAACCCAGCCATGAAAATCGGCGTAATCAAAGAAAGTGACCAAGGCGAGGCGCGGGTGGCGCTAGTGCCGGATACCGTCGCCCGTTTAGTCAAGGCGGGATTTGAGGTAATTGTCCAAAATGGGGCGGGAATTAGTGCCAACTTTGCCGATAGTGCCTATAGTGCCGTGGGAGCCGCCCTGAGCGAAAACAGCGAATATATCTATGAAACTGCCGATATTATTCTCAAAGTCGTCCCTCCTAGCGATAGCGAGATCGATCGCCTCAAAAATGGGGGTATTCTCATCGGCTTTCTCGATCCCCTGCGTCAACCCCGGCGCATTGCCAAATTAGCCGATCGCGGGATCACCGCTTTGAGCATGGAATTAATTCCCCGCAGTAGTCGCGCCCAGAGTATGGATGCCCTCTCCTCTCAGGCTAACCTCGCCGGTTACAAAGCGGTACTCCTCGCCGCCGTGCAGCTGCCGAAAATGTTCCCGATGATGACTACCGCCGCCGGTACGATTGCCCCAGCCAAGGTGCTGGTATTGGGGGCAGGAGTTGCCGGATTGCAAGCTTGCGCCACCGCCCGCCGTTTGGGGGCAGTGGTGGAGGCTTTTGATATTCGTCCCCAAGTCAAAGAAGAAGTGCAGAGTGTCGGGGCGAAATTTATTGAAATGCCCCTAGAAGAAGATACCGTCGCCGATAACGGTTACGCCAAAGAGGTTTCTCTTAGCACACAGGAGCGCATTTGTCAAGCCCTAACGGAACCAATTAAGCGGGCTGATGTGGTGATCACCACCGCCCAAGTACCAGGGAAACAGGCCCCGCTGCTAGTCACCAAAGAAATGATCGCCACCATGAAAGCGGGGGCGGTAATCGTTGATTTAGCGGCGGAACAGGGCGGAAATTGCGCCTACACCCAACCGGGACGAGAAATCATCGAAAATGGGGTAAAAATCGTTGGAGCCGTTAATCTTCCTGCCACAGTGGCCACCAATGCCAGCCAGATGTACGCCAAAAACCTGCAAATGCTGCTACAGCTTTTAGTCAGCAAAGAGGGCGGTTTAAACCTCGATTTTGCCGATGACATCATTGATAGTGCCTGTGTCACCCACGCTGGCGAAATCCGCAACCAACGCATTAAATCCGCCCTCAGTGAACAGTTATCCGCTTTTTAGCTATCAGGAGTCGGTCGTCAGGAGTTAGGAGTCAGGAGTCAGGAGTCAGAAGGCAGCTTTGTTCTCCCCACTTCATAATTCATAATTCATAATTCCCACTTCCCCAATCCCCCACTTCCCCAATCCCCCACTTCCCCAATCCCCCATCACCCCACTTCCCTATCCCCAAACCCTATCCCCTTTTTACTTAACCAATGACTGCCCAACTTTTAACCGCTTTAGTGGTATTTGTCCTCGCTTCCTTTGTCGGTTTCGAGGTGATCAATAAAGTTCCTCCCACTCTCCATACACCCCTGATGTCGGGAGCGAATGCAATTTCAGGTATCGCCGTTGTCGGTGCGCTCCTCATCGCCGGAGGCACGGATTGGCACCAATTAACCGTAATTTTAGGGTTAATTGCCGTTATTTTGGCGATGGTTAACGTGGTCGGTGGTTTTGTCGTTACCGATCGAATGCTGCAAATGTTCAAGAAAAAAGAGGCTAAATCATGAATAATGCCCTTATCACAGGGATCGAGTTGTCCTATCTACTTGCCGCCATTTTATTTATCATCGGTCTTAAACAATTATCTTCCCCCGCTACCGCCCGTCAAGGCAATTTTCTGGCTGCCATCGGGATGCTAATCGCCATTATTGCCACCTTAATCAATCAAGAAATCCTCAGCTATGGTTTAATCGCCGTGGCGTTAGTGATTGGCTCGATTATCGGCCTAGTTTCGGCGCAAAAAGTCCCGATGACAGCTATGCCCCAAATGGTGGGGATTTTTAACGGTTTAGGCGGTGCTGCCAGTGCTTTAATTGCCATTGGCGAATACTGGCGTTTACTGCAAAGTGGTGAAAATATTGCCTTTGACTCGATACTGATCGCTATTTTGGGTATATTGATCGGCGGTGTCACTTTTACCGGTAGTGTCCTCGCTTTTGCCAAATTACAGGAATTAATCAGTGGCGCGCCCGTAACTTTTCCTTTCCAACAACCCTTTAACATTCTCTTGCTACTCACCTTTTTAGGGGGTAGTGTCTATCTCTTTTTTGATCCCACCTCGATCGATGTTTTCCTGACCTTGGTGGCACTTTCCCTAATTTTCGGGGCTTTATTCGTGCTTCCCATCGGCGGCGGCGATATGCCCGTGGTTATCTCGCTCTTAAACTCTTTTTCGGGACTTGCCGCCAGCGTAGTCGGTTTTATCCTGATGAATAGTATGTTGATCATCGCTGGTGCTTTGGTGGGTGCGTCGGGGATTATCCTGACTCAGATCATGTGTAAAGCCATGAATCGATCGCTGGCTAGTGTACTATTTGGGGCATTTGGTACAGGTGCTAGTGCTGGAGGCGAAGCGAGCGCCACTTCTAGCCTTGATAAATCAGTTCATGCTATTGATTCAGAAGAAGGGGCAATGATGCTCGGTTATGCGCGTTCTGTGGTGATTGTACCCGGTTACGGCATGGCGGTGGCCCAAGCACAACACGCAGTGCGAGAATTGGCTGAACAGTTGGAAAAAAATGGCGTTGAGGTTAAATATGCTATTCACCCCGTGGCAGGAAGAATGCCCGGCCACATGAATGTATTATTGGCCGAAGCTAATGTTCCCTATCCGCAACTCTACGATATGGATGATATTAATCCTGAGTTTGAGCGCGTTGATGTGGCGTTAATTATTGGGGCGAATGATGTGGTTAATCCCGCTGCCCGTCACGATAAAGCTAGTCCGATTTATGGAATGCCGATTCTCGACGTGGATAAGGCACAGCACACGATCGTGATTAAGCGCAGTATGCGATCGGGTTTTGCTGGGGTAGAAAATGAATTATTCTACAATCCTAAAACCTTTATGCTCTTTGGTAGCGCTCAAGATGTGGTAGCACAATTAGTATCACAAGTCAAGGATTTGTCATAATTCTTAACAAATAGGACGGGGTGAAAACCCCGTCTTTTTTTTTATCCGATTTTCCAGAGTTTAAAGATAATCAAGAACTAATTCCCCTTTGCTCACTTTTTCGGTAATTAAAGTTCTGACTAACTCTAATTCTTCTAGGGTCACTTTACCATCAGACCTCATAGCTAGGGCGATTCTTTCCCTTTCCCCTTGAGTGATCACGCCATCAACACTAGCCTGTTCGATAATAGCTCGCAACTTTTCTAGTTCCTGTTGTTCTTCTGCGGTTAATTCTACTTGATTAGGACGAGATATTTCCATAAAAATTTCTCCTTGAGTGATCAACACAAACTTGGTAATTTTTTCTAAGTAGTGGAACCCATGGCAGTTATCCCCAGTCAGCATCAGCAATCAGGGACAATGATTTTAGCAAGAGCTAGACCTTGATTCTTGACAGGGAGCCACTAAACCTCAACAGATGATCGATGATAACTGATAGAGCTTACAGTATAGTGATTAATAGAAGCAATTTGCAAAGAATTATCGAGATAAAGAATGGATATTCGATCGACTGACACCTCGCTCCTTACTTGGACAGGAGATACTTTAGCCCTAGGTTTACCAGAAGGAGCCATCGAGATTGCAGGAGAATTGGCAGAATTAAACGATAAACTAGGGGGAAACCTAGGGGATCTCATCTCCGAGACGGAATTCGAGGGAAAATTAGGCAGCAGTGCGGCGACTCGTCTAGGTGGTGGTCCGATTCGCAAATTAATCCTGGTGGGATTGGGAAAAACTGCCGATTTCGACCTGCAAACCCTGCGTCTAGCGGCCGCCGCCATCGCTCGTCTGGCCAAACAACAAAAAAGCCAAGCTCTGGCCATCAGTTTACCGGTAGTTGGCGATCAGTCCGCCACTGCCGGAGCAATCGCAGAAGGGCTGCTGCTGGCCAATCATCAGGATACCCGCTTCAAGTCCACTAAAGAGGAAAAAGGAGCCAAATTAGAAACCGTCGAGTTATTGGGTTTAGGAGAGCAAACATCAGCGATCGTCAAGGCCGAGCAAATCTGTTCCGGAGTGATTTTGGCCAGAGAATTAGTCAATGCTCCCGCTAACACCGTCACCCCCCTAACCATGGCAGAAACCGCCGAGCAAATTGCCGCCGAATACGGATTAAGTCTCAAAATTCTGGAACAGGAAGAATGCGAAAGCTTGGGCATGGGAGCCTTCCTTGGAGTGGCCAAAGCCTCGGATATTCCCCCGAAATTCCTTCATTTAATCTATAAACCCCAAGTAGCCCCGAAACGTAAACTAGCAATCGTCGGTAAAAGTTTAACCTTTGATTCCGGCGGTTTGAATATTAAAGGGGCCGGCAGCGGCATCGAAACCATGAAAATGGATATGGGGGGTGGTGCCGCCACCCTAGGGGCAGCCAAGGCGATCGCCCAATTACAGCCAGAAGTGGAAGTACACTTTATCTGTCCGGCTACGGAAAATATGATTAGTGGTCGCGCTATGCACCCTGGGGACATTTTAACCGCTTCTAATGGCAAAACTATTGAAGTCAATAACACCGATGCCGAGGGACGATTAACCCTGGCCGATGGCTTGGTTTTTGCGGAAAAATTAGAGGTGGATGCGATCGTGGATCTAGCCACTTTAACCGGGGCCTGTGTCGTTGCTTTGGGGGACGATATCGCCGGTTTATGGAGTAGCGATGAGAGTCTCGCAGATCAACTCCAAGAGGCCGCTAAATTAGCTGGCGAAAAATTCTGGCCGATGCCCCTAGAAGAAAAATATTTCGAGGGGCTGAAGTCTCAAATTGCCGATATGAAAAACACCGGTCCGCGCCCCGGCGGTTCCATTACAGCCGCTTTATTTTTGAAGCAATTCATTAATAATACTCCCTGGCTGCACCTAGATATCGCGGGTCCCGTCTGGTGCGATAAGGAAAATGGCGTTAATAATTCCGGGGCCACCGGTTTTCCCGTCCGCACTCTAGTTAATTGGGTAATGGCCAATAATTAAGTTATCGGTGATCGGTAAGCGGTATTAGGTGAGGAGTATTTTCACTGTTTACTGTTTACCGATCCCTGACAAATCTCCCCAAACCCTAACCCCTATCTCAAGGTCGCGATTCATCTCCCGTTAAACCGCGTAGCGGTTAACGGGAGATGAGTCGCGACCAGAATAAAACTAACGCGGTAGCGTTTCCACTTTCGGGGAGTTTTGGTTCTCGACGTATTTTTTTAGTTGTTCGACAGTAACGTCGCCACAACTAGCCACGAAATAAGCTCCCGCCCAAAAATAGGGTTTGTTGTCGAAATACTTTGCCGCCAAATCCGGAAATTCTTGTCTAATTAAGCGACTACTAACTGTTTTAAGGTTAGCGATTAGTTTGGTCCATGATTGTAATTAGTTGATATACTAGGCAGTAAGTGTTACAATTTAACTATACATCACATCACGAAACTAACGACAGTGATAACGCTTACCTACCAGTACAAACTAAAGGTAAACAAGAAACAGGAACGAGAGATTGTCCACATTCTTGATGTTTGTAAGAGCGTTGATAATTACGCGCTCTCGGAACGGAAAGATTGGTTAAACTCTCGAAAGTGTCTTGCGGATCGCTGTTCGCTAGTTTCTGAGTACATAATTCCTGCGGATCAACCCTATCCAAATTACTTCGTTCAAGCTAAAAATATAACGGAAGCTAAAAAAGTTTACCCGATATTAAAGACAGTTAACGCTCAAGTCTTACAGCAAGTTTTAAAAACTGTAGATAAAGCGTTTGACCACATGAAATCGAAAGGCTTCGGCTTTCCTAGATTTAAGAAAAAGATGCGAAGTTTTATTTTTCCTGCGCTGTCAAAAAACTTCTTAGGTGACGAATACTTAAATTTTCCACAATTGGGAAAAATTCGGATTAGGAAATCTAGGAAGTACCCGTCTGGGTTTGAGCCTAAACAAGCTCGAATTATCCAAAAAGCGTCGGGATTTTACGTTTTGGTTTCTTTCCAATCTACGGAATTAGTTCCCGATATGACAGTAGGGAAGACCTGTTTAGGAATTGACGCGGGAATTGAGAGTTTTGTCGCTACTTCACGGGGAGATTTAATCAAAGCCCCTCGATTTTTGTTGAAAGTACAGAGTAAGCTTAAATTGCTACAAAGACGCTTGAAACATCAAGTCAAAGGCTCGAACAATTGGTTGAAACTCCAAGATAAGATAGCGAGATTACACGAAAAAGTGTCTAATACTCGTAGAGATTGGCATTTTAAGTTAGCTCATTACCTTTGCGATCTCGCTGATAATATCTTTGTTGAAGATATTAACTTCGTTTCCTGGTCTAGAGGGATCGTTAGAAAACAATCTCTGGATTCAGGTATTGGTAGTTTTATTAACGAGATACTACCATTGGTTGTTTGGAAACGGGGAAAATATTATCTTAAGGTTGATAAAAACGGAACCTCGCAAGAGTGTCCGAATTGTGGCGCAATTACTGGTAAAAAAGCGTTATCGGAAAGAGTTCACCGGTGTGATTCTTGCGGCCACATTGAACCGAGAGATACGGCATCAGCGAAGGTAATTGAGAACCGAGGAAAAAACGCGGTCGGACTGACCGTGTTAGAAAACGCTCGCGGAGGCGATTTGACGGGGATCGACTGGGTTAAACTCGGTCGATCTAGTTAAAAGCCTAAGAACCGAGAATCCCCCGCTACACCGCGCTCCGCGGTTAGCG
This sequence comes from Microcystis sp. M31BS1, assembly GCF_020245285.1. Classification (NCBI taxonomy): domain Bacteria; kingdom Bacillati; phylum Cyanobacteriota; class Cyanophyceae; order Chroococcales; family Microcystaceae; genus Microcystis; species Microcystis sp. M31BS1. The sequence continues at coordinate 10,721 of NZ_JADBVE010000281.1, read as the reverse complement.
GGGGAGAGTCAATCCCCGATAACTGATAACTGCTAGACTAATTGGGTGATGCTTGCAAGATTAATAAAACCAGTGTCGAGATTAGAATGCAGGGACTTTTAAGAAAACTTTGGCGTGCGATCGAAAACTTTTTTACCCGACTTTTGGGGGGACAAGGGGGAAAGGGGAGAGTACAAGCGATCGAATCTGTTCCCCTAACCGATACAGACTACGAGTTTCTCTATATGCAGTTACTCGATGGAGTGTCCCACGGTTGGCACGAAGGCAGAATTCTGAGATTTTTTGAGAAATTGGGCGATCGAGGTCGGCAAAAAGATTGGGTAGAATGGTTAGAGCGCTTTGGGAGCCGTCTGCAATCCTCCGCTTCCCTTAACCAACTTCTCGCCACCAGAATGATCCGTTTGGGAGAATTAGCTCGCGCTTTCCCCGGGATTGAACGTATTGGTGAAGCTTCCTACGAGATCGGTTATCAACTCTACACCAAAGAAACTGCCACTTTAATCTGGGAATACGCCGGCGACGATGAGGCCCCGGGCAGTTATTCCCAGCCGCAACCCCCAGAAAATCTCTCATATTCGGGTGAAACTAGCGATTTTAACGGTGCTGACCCAGAAAATCCCCAATTAGAAACCCTGACCCTCGATGAATTATTTAACCGTCTGCAAAACGATCCTACCCTAGCGGGCCAAATGGCCGAACAATTGGGCATCGAAAATAAGGACGCAGAAAGCATTATTGATAGTCTCATCGCTCAATTTTCCCCCCAGGAGGGTAAAAACCCTGAAACTGCCGAAGATTGGTTTAATCAGGGCTTAGAACAGGCAAATTTAGGCAATTGGTCAAATGCGATCGCCGATTGGGAACAGGCCTTGACGATCGATCCCCAATTAGCCTCGGCCTGGCATAATCGTGGTAGTGCCTTAGCCATGATCGGTAACTACGAAGAAGCTTTAAATAGTTATGATCGCGCCCTAGAAATCACCCCCAACGATCACCAAGTCATTAACGCTAGAGGCAGCGCCCTATACGGACTGCAACGTTGGCAAGAGGCTTTAGAATGTTGGCAACAGGTGCTAGAAGCGGACGATAATTTTTATCAAGCTTGGTACAATCGCGGCAGTACCCTAGAAAATTTAGGCGAAACCCAAGCAGCGATCGCCTGTTATCAAAAAGCTTTAGGGATTGCGCCGGATTTTGAGCTTGCCCAAACCCGTCTAGAGGCTTTACTAGGGCAAAAACCGCCCGAAGACGACGGTAATCCCCCCGCCTGATTCAATCTGAACTTGAGCAGTCAACAGCCTACAATGAGGAGAGGATAGAGACTAATTTTAATCAATCAGGCCCAGCAATGAGTATAAAAAGCAAACCTCCTTCACAATCTCGCCTGATCGGTAATGTTTTATTAGCCGTAGGCGGCTTATTTCTGATTGTTAACCTTCTTTTCCCGCAATTATTTGGCCCTAGCGTCCCCAAAGTTCCCTATAGTCTTTTTATCGACCAAGTGGAAGATGGCAACGTCGCTAGGGTATCCGTGGGACAGAATGAGATTCGTTATCAGCTTAAAAACGACCAAGAGGGCAACTACGGACGAATTTTCAGCACTACACCGATTTTTGACCTAGAATTGCCCAAACGTCTAGAAGCCAAGGGCGTAGAATTCGCCGCCGCGCCACCGCCAAAAAATGGCTGGATTGGCAGTGTCCTTAGTTGGGTGATTCCTCCCCTGATTTTTGTCGGTATTTGGCAATTTTTCCTCGCTCGCAGCGGTGGCGGTGGTCCAGCCGGGGCTTTATCGATTACCAAAAGTCGCGCTAAAGTCTATGTGGAAGGAGATACCACCAAAACCACTTTTAAAGATGTGGCCGGTGTGGAAGAAGCGAAAACCGAATTGGCAGAAATCGTCGAATTTCTTAAATATCCCCAACGTTACATTCAAATCGGGGCGCGGATTCCCAAGGGTGTCCTCCTAGTCGGTCCGCCGGGGACAGGCAAAACCCTGCTGGCAAAAGCAGTCGCGGGAGAAGCGGGAGTTCCTTTCTTTAGTATCTCGGGGTCGGAATTCGTGGAACTCTTTGTCGGTGCAGGTGCGGCCCGAGTGCGAGATCTGTTTGAACAGGCCAAGAAAAAAGCCCCCTGTATTATTTTTATCGATGAATTAGACGCGATCGGTAAATCTCGCGCTAACGGTAATTTTATGGGGGGTAACGATGAACGGGAACAGACTTTAAACCAATTATTGACGGAAATGGACGGTTTTAACGCTGGTGATGCGACGGTAATCGTGCTGGCCGCTACTAATCGCCCAGAAACTCTTGATCCCGCCCTTTTACGCCCCGGCCGTTTTGATCGCCAAGTGTTAGTTGATCGCCCCGATCTGGCTGGACGCTTAAAAATCCTCGAAATCTACGCAGGTAAGGTAAAATTAGGCTCGGATGTGGATTTAAAACAGATTGCTACCCGTACCCCCGGTTTTGCCGGTGCTGACTTAGCTAATCTAGTCAATGAGGCCGCTTTATTGGCAGCCCGCAATCAACGCAGCACCGTCGCCCAAGAGGACTTTAATGAGGCAATCGAGCGGGTAGTGGCGGGTTTAGAGAAGAAAAGCCGGGTTCTCTCGGAAAAAGAGAAGAAAATCGTCGCTTATCACGAAGTTGGTCACGCTCTCGTCGGTGCAGTTATGCCGGGGGGTGGTAAAGTTGCTAAGATTTCGATCGTGCCTCGCGGCATGGCAGCCCTCGGTTATACCCTGCAAATGCCCACGGAAGACCGTTTCCTGATGGATGATACGGAATTACGCGACCAAATTGCTACTCTTTTAGGTGGTCGGGCCGCCGAGGAGATTATCTTTGGTAGTATTACTACTGGGGCCGCTAATGACCTGCAGCGGGCGACGGATCTGGCCGAACGCATGGTGACTACCTATGGTATGAGTAAGACTCTCGGCCCCCTAGCCTACGAAAAAGGTCAACAGAATAGTTTTCTGGGAGATGGTATGATGAATCCCCGGCGCTTGGTGAGCGATGATACGGCCAAAGCGATCGATAATGAAGTGAAAGAGATTGTCGAAAATGGTCATCAGCAGGCCCTGGATATCCTTGCTCAAAATCGCGATTTACTCGAAGAAATTGCCCAAGAAATCCTCAGTAAAGAGGTGATTGAAGGGGAACAGTTGCAAGCACTGCTCGATCGCGTTAAACCCCTCGATCGAGAACCTGTTACTGTTTAGATTGATTTGATTTTTACCTTACCCCATCTTTGTTGAAGATGGGGTTTCTCATCTAGAAATTTTGACCTTTAAGAGGGATTGGGGCTGAATATTGAGGAGATAATCCAGAAAAGTCTTGGCGATCACAGATAGTTTTTTATCCTTGGGATAAACCACATACCAATGGCGTTGGATGGGAAAATCTTGCACGTCAAGGATGGTAAATTCCCCATTGGGATTATCTAAATTTAAGACGTGCTGAGACAGAACTGAAATTCCTAAACCACCAGCGATCGCTTGTTTAATGGCTTCATTATTGCCGATTTCCAAACGCAGAGATACGGTGATGCCATGGTCGAGAAAAATTTGCTGTACTGCCCGTCTAATTCCCGATCCCATTTCCCGCATAATAAAAGGTTCCCCTTGCAGTCGTTTAATCGGAATTTTTTTCTGTCCCGCTAGGGGGTGATCTTTGCGAGCAATAACCACGAGGGGATTTTCCAGAAACGGTTGAATCTCCAGGTTTAGCTCTTGGGGGGGTTCGCTTAAAATATATAGGTCATCAACATTATTGATCATCCTTGTTTCTAGGTCTTGGTGATTGGTCAATTCTAGGGACACATCCACCCCTTGGTACTGTTGACAAAAAGGACCTAGGATCTGAGGGATTAAATATTGGGCTGTGGATACCGCAGCTAAACGCAGTTTACCCTGTTTAATGCCCTTGATATCGGCGATCGCCATCTCAAAGTTATCAAGATCCTTGAGGACTGCTTGACAGGTGACTAATAAACTGCGTCCGGCCTCGGTTAAATACAAACGTTTGCCTATCTGTTCAAATAAGGGTAAACCCAATGATTTAGTCAGTTGTTTCATCTGGGTGGAAACGGTGGGTTGGGTGATCGATAGTTCTTCAGCAGCCCTGGTAAAACTGCCATGACGAGCGGTCGCTTCAAAGACAATCAGTTGATGTAAAGTGGCGTGAATCAAGAGAGGCCTCTAGAGAGCTACACTTCTGTTACTGCCTTGAGGAGCTTTGCTAAACAGAAGCAGGAATGGAGGGGAACGAGTAAAAACCTCCCCACCCCGCTTATATCATAGGTTTAAATCAATACTTTTGTAAAGATATATCGATTTAAACTCAATTTACAAAAATTTGCTTGTCAAGATATCCGTTCTAGTATAGATTTATAACAATCGATCTTTAAAAACCATAAAGTTTTGTCTATCAAGGCTGGTCTGTCAACCGCCGGCTTTATTGTGGACAAAAATCCTTTGCTCAGTTGGATTCTCATGGAAATAACCAATCGTATTCATTTTGACAATTTGCGGGGCGATATATTAGGTTTTCTAACAGCTGCCGTCGTTTCTCTCCCTCTAGCTCTCGCTTTCGGTGTAGCTTCTGGGACAAGGACGATCATGGCTAGTTTAACCGCCAAAAATCCTGAATTAGGCTTGCCCCCAGACTTGACGCTATCCAAAGTTCTGCCCGCAACAGGTTTGCTTGAGGGGTAAAGAGCCTTATACCATTTTTCACAAGTAATGGCAGAGATGGTTAATTGCCCTCACCCCTAACCCCCCCCACCCCCCCTGCCCCCCCGACATCGGGGGGCAAGATACCTGCCAAGAATAAAGAAAAATGGTATTACTCTTACTCTTTTTCAGCTTTTGAAATTTTATTTAGCTCATTTGTATTAATACTCCTCATCAGGGGAGGCCCAAGGAGGTATTCGTGGATTTTTTGTCATTGTTTGTCATGGACTTTGTTAAGCAGTTGCAGTCCCCAACACTGGCCTTTTTGATTGGTGGGATGATCATTGCTGCTCTCGGAAGTGAATTGGTTATCCCAGAGTCAATTTGTACGATCATTGTCTTTATGCTGCTGACCAAAATCGGTCTGACTGGCGGGATTGCCATCCGCAATTCCAACCTGACGGAAATGGTGTTACCCATGATCTTTGCCGTCATAGTAGGGATTGTTGTGGTCTTCATCGCCCGCTATACCCTGGCCAATCTGCCCAAGGTGAAGGTGGTGGATGCGATCGCGACTGGGGGGTTATTTGGAGCCGTGAGTGGCTCGACTATGGCAGCCGGTCTGACGGTACTCGAAGAACAAAAGATCCCCTACGAGGCCTGGGCTGGCGCACTCTATCCTTTTATGGATATCCCGGCGCTGGTAACGGCGATCGTGGTGGCTAACATTTATCTTAACAAGAAGAAGCAGAAAGAAGCGGCCCACGACCAAGAGTCTTTTAGCAAGCAGCCGGTGGCGGCCGGGAATTATTCCGATCAGCAGGATTATCCCAGCAGTCGGCAGGAGTATCTCAGCCTACAGCAGCCTACGGATAATCGGGTCAAGATCTGGCCGATCATTGAGGAAAGCCTGCGCGGACCGGCCCTATCGGCCATGTTATTAGGTCTGGCTTTGGGCATATTCACCCAGCCGGAAACTGTCTATAAAAGCTTCTACGATCCCCTCTTTCGCGGCTTGCTTTCGATCTTGATGCTGGTCATGGGGATGGAGGCTTGGTCAAGGGTTGGTGAACTGCGTAAAGTAGCCCAGTGGTATGTCGTCTATAGCGTCCTAGCACCGTTTGTGCATGGGCTAATCGCCTTCGGTTTCGGCATGATTGCCCACTACGCCACCGGTTTCAGTTGGGGCGGTGTCGTGGTTCTGTCCGTCATCGCTTCCTCTAGTTCCGACATCTCCGGGCCGCCCACGTTGCGGGCCGGTATCCCCTCGGCTAATCCCTCCGCCTATATAGGCGCGTCCACGGCCATCGGTACACCCGTAGCGATCGGCTTATGTATCCCGTTCTTCCTTGGTCTCGCCCAGGCCCTAAGCGGCGGCTAGGATTGTGGTCGGTGGGCGCTCCCTTGACGGGGCCTACCAAGCAAATAAATGTACACACTTAAGGAGATAATCAACATGGCTAAACCAGCCAAAAAGCTCGTCATCGTCACAGAAAAGATTTTGCTGAAAAAAGTCGCCAAGATCATCGAAGAAGCCGGGGCGAGTGGTTACACGGTGATGGATACTGGCGGTAAAGGCAGTCGCAACGTGCGCTCGTCGGGACAACCCCACGTTTCCGAAACCGACACGAATGTCAAGTTCGAGATACTTACCCCCGATCGAATTATGGCCCAGAATATTGCCAAGCAGGTTGCCGATCAGTTTTTCCTCAATTTTGCGGGCATGATCTATCTCTGTGACGCGGAGGTTCTGTACGGACAGAGTTTCTGTGGACCAGAGGGCTGTGATATCTAGACAACTAAGCTTGTCTTGATCTGGGCCACCGCATCTGCAGCCTGACTGTCCTTGAGCGGTGGCCCTTTTTCCTATCCCCCAGTTTTATGACCACCTGAAACCTTTAACCCTCATCCCTTTAAACTCATGATTTTGTCCCCTATTCTGCCTCCTTCGATCGGGGAGATAGCGGTTCCCATGGCTCCGCTCCCCTTGCTCGCCACCGTTGTGGCCGAGGATTCACCGATTATTCTCTCTGGCGTATTGCTGACACTGGTGGTGATTTATCTGGCCAGCAAGCTCGGCGCAGAGGCCGCCAGACGATTGGATTTTCCGCCCGTACTGGGAGAACTGGTCGCCGGTGTGATTGTCGGCGTTTCGGCACTGCATCTGCTCATCTTTCCCGAAGGGGGACTATCGGCCTCGGACTCGCTGATTATGACGGTACTGCAAGGATTGAATCAATTGGCCCCGGCTGCCGTGGACCGCATCTTTGAGTCCCAAAGTGAAGTGATTTCGGTTCTAGCTGAAATCGGTGTGATTATTCTGCTGTTTGAAATTGGCCTAGAATCGGATCTGCGACAACTCAAGGAAGTGGGAATTCAAGCCACGGTGGTGGCCTGTGTGGGGGTGGCGGCACCTTTTGCGGCGGGTACGGCCGGGTTAATGCTCGTCTTTCATGTGGCGGCTATCCCGGCGATTTTTGCGGGGGCAGCCTTAACGGCAACCAGTATCGGTATTACCTCGAAGGTGTTGTCAGAGTTAGGTCAACTCAAATCCAAAGAAGGGCAAATTATTGTCGGTGCGGCGGTGATCGATGATGTCCTCGGTATTATTGTTCTGGCTGTGGTCGCTAGTTTAGCCAAAACTGGTGAGATTGATGTGACCAATGTTATTTATCTGATTGTCAGCGCTACGGCCTTTTTGATCGGATCAATTTTGTTGGGAGGTATTTTTAACAAAAGTTTTGTGGCGATCGTGGAGCGGCTGAAAACCAGGGGAAATATTGTTATTCCCGCATTTGTCTTCGCTTTCTTTATGGCATTTTTAGGCAATGCTATTCATCTGGAAGCGATTTTAGGGGCCTTTGCTGCCGGTTTGGTGCTTGATGAAACTGATACCCGCAACGAGTTGGATGAATTAATCAAACCGATCGCCGATTTGCTTGTACCGATTTTCTTTGTGACGGTGGGAGCGCGTGCCGATCTCGGTGTTTTAAACCCAACGGTACCGGAGAATCGGGCCGGACTTTTGATCGCTGTCTTTTTGATGGTTGTGGCGATTATCGGTAAACTGGTGACAGGCTGGGCAGTTTTTGGTATATCTGGCATCAATCGCCTCGCCATCGGTGTGGGTATGATTCCCCGGGGTGAGGTGGGTTTAGTTTTTGCTGGGATTGGTTCGGCCAGCGGAATTTTGGATAAGCCTTTAGAGGTGTCGATTATTATTATGGTAATCCTAACGACTTTCCTGGCCCCTCCCTTCCTGAGAATCGCTTTTGGTAAGACGGAAGCTGTTCCCGAAACCCTAGAAAGCAAGGATTCGGCTAATCCTATTCCTTAATTTGGCGGGTAAAATCTGATTTTTTAGACGAGGCTGAAAATGCTTCAGCCTTTTTTGTCGTTCTAGAAAACAGAGAGGAATCACCGTCCGTTTACAGCGGTGAGGATGTCAACGGTTAGAAAGAGCGCAGTTTCCCCGCGACCAACCCCATTCTTCCACCCCCACGGAAATTTGCGAACCGGGACGGACATCTCCTTTCGATAAGTCTATCAGAGTCACACTGACTGCGGCGAATAAACTGCCCCGATAAATCGGTTGTCCTTTGTTGTTAGTATTTTTAAAACTAAGGCTAGAAACTTGGGGAGGTTGACCAGAACGCGTCCAGCGAATGCGTTCAAAACGTCCATTGAGAAATTCTGCCGAATAGGACCAACCGTTATTCATGCGGCCTTGACAAAAAAGCTGTTGTGTGGCTACGGTAGCAGGAATATTGACAGATAAACTCAGAAGGCTGAATGTACCGAGAGCGATCGGCAAAAATTTCATAAAAGTTGGCACTATAGGGTCAAATAATCCCATTATAAGTTCTTAGCTCGCAAATTTAACTATCGCGGCTGCGGTAAGTTCCGGTTTTTCGAGGTGGGGAACATGACCACAGCGAGGAATCCAGACCAGTTGATTATTAGGTAAAGCCTGCTGAAATTTCTTCGCGTCTTTTGTGCCTAAAATTTGATCGTTTTCTCCCCAAATAATCAGCGTTTCTCGGTTTATTTGGCTTAATTGCGGCAAAAATGACCCATAACCGCCACTTTTGGTAAAGGAGATTAAAGCCTCACTCCAGTGGGGACAATTCAGGTGCAGACTAGCACAGGTGCAAGCATCAACAGTGGCCAAAGTTTGATCGAAATAGGCGGTACGACTGATATTTTGGCGCACGCGGGGATTGGCTAAAAAATTAGTTGCCCACTTATCGAGGGGCGAAAACATCAATTTACCCAAAACTGGGGGATTAGCTAGTCCTGCGCTGTCAATGAGGACTAATTTCGCCACTATTTCCGGGTAGGAGAGGGCAAAATCGAGGGCCACTGCACCCCCCATGGAAGCACCGACTAAAATTATCGGTTCGGCGATCGCAGTTCTCCAGAAATGGTAAAGATGGCTTTTAATAGTTTTCGGAGATACTTCTAAATCTGGGTATCGCTCAGTAAAACCGAAGCCGAGTAGATCTATCGCCCAAGTTTCCCTATTTTGGGCGAGTAAAGGTAGTAAACGCCGAAATTCCAGCAGGGAACTATCAAAACCGTGCAGGAGGACAAAAGGCGGTTGACCTTGCCCTTGTTGACTATAGGTGGTTAGAATCGATCGAGGATAGATGGGGCTATCGATGGCAATTTGTTGGATATTTTCGAGGAGAGCAAGGGAGGTATCTTCACTCAATCCCTCCCTAACAGTGGGTAAAAAGTTAGGATAATTCACGGATAAGGGCGAAAGTTTTCTAGATTTTCCGAGCATCGGTGCTGATTTTAAGCTGTTGACTATCTAAATTACTCGTTAGGACTGTCTATGAGCAGGAGAGCGAGGAGAGAGAGTTTGAGCATTTGTACTAAAATACTCAATAGACAGTTTAAATGCAGTACAGCTTAACTGATAGCTAAAGGTTATGTTAATAGCTAATTTCGAGGGTGACAGCAGCGCGCAGGGTTTGTTCCCCTCCGATAACCGGGCTACTGGCAGCATCGGCACTCCGAAAAACCGCTTCTGAGCGGGCGATTGGCACGGGATTACTGGTATTACCCACTTGGATAGAAACCGTTTCTTTTGGCACTAAACCAAGGGCCTGTAACACGATTGTGGCTTGTTCTCTAGCTTGTTCTGTGGCTTTGATGAGAGCGCTTCTCTGGCCAGCTGCGATCGCTGATTCCCCAGCAGTAAAACTTACCCCATCGATGCGTGTTGCCCCGACTTTTACCGCTTCATCGATTAAAACCCCCGCTTGGGCTATATCAACCTGAAAACTAATCAAATTAGCCCCGATATAACCGATTAAACGTCTTTGATTGTTGCTGAAGTCGTAATTGGGCTGTAAACTAATGCCGGTGGTTTCCAATTTTTCCACTTGACGGGAACGGAGAAATTTAACCACCGCATCGCTACGAGTGGCGGTTTCCCTCTGTACTTTACCCGCTTCTTTGCCTTGAACTTCTACCCCTAAGCGCACTATTGCTTGAGAAGTGGCGATATTTTCTATTCCTTCTCCCGTCACGGTAATTGTCCTCAATTCTCTTGCGTCTGCGTAACTAGGCATAACTAATCCAGTGTTGATGAGGATAAGGGACAGCAAAAAAGCCAAGCAAAATTTTTTGTAATTCATCAAAAATCTCTAGCGATCGATACTATATTTCGATTCTAGCCTTTTTTTGGGCAATTGAGTGGAAGATTATCCCTTTTCTGTCACTTTCGGAATATTGGTGACTAGGCTCTGGGAACTTGAGAAGGGGCCTTTAAGCAATGAGTGTAAAGAACCACAGAGACACAAAGGACACAAAGACCGATCCTATGTAAGTTAAACTCATCACACAGAACCTAGAAGAGCCGATAAATTCTCAAAACTTGCTATGATCCAAAAAGATTGTTAATGCACTTTCTCGGCTTAATTATCCCCTGCAATGACTCGCCAAATTCACGACCAATTTGCCAAAGAATATTTAGAAGAACTCTTAGCGTCTCTGGGAACGATTAAAAAGAGCAAGAAAGTCAAGAGTGAAG
>NZ_JADBVE010000280.1:0-15131 GCF_020245285.1 Microcystis sp. M31BS1 | reverse complement strand
TGCTTCTGTGTACCTGCCTTGGGAATCGTACAATCCTGCTAAATTGTTGAGGGAATTTGCCACAAGGGGATGATTGTCTCCTAAGAGTCGTTTTGTCAAATCTAAAGCTTCTAGAAGGAGAGGTTCCGCTTCTGTGTACCTACCTTGGGAATTGTACAATAGTGCTAAATTGTTGAGGGAAGCTGCCACATGGGGATGATTGTCTCCTAAGAGTCGTTTTGTCAAATCTAAAGCTTCTAGAAGGAGAGGTTCTGCTTCTGTGTACCTACCTTGGGAATTGTACAATAGTGCTAAATTGTTGAGGGAAGCTGCCACATGGGGATGATTGTCTCCTAAGTGGGTTCGAGTTGCGGTTAAACAAGCTTGACAGTAAGGTTCAGCAATAGCATACAATCCTTGTCCTTTATAATACCAAGCTAAACCCGTATAGGACCATAATAAATCCTCATCAGCGATATATTGGGGATATTCCCCGACAGATGCTTGTAGATGGAGAAGGGAAGGTTTAAATTCTTCAACGATTTCTATAGTGGGATTCTGTGGCATTTCTGCCGATTTTTTGGCCATAATCCCACAATAACGGCGTTTTGCGGGTTCTGCGTGGGGTGATGCTTCTAACTTATCCCGAAAGTAGCGACGCAACAGGGGATGAATTTCATACCAACCATCACGATTATCCTGAACTAAACTCAGGTGAACTAAACTATCGGTTAACCATTCCTCCACTGTATCCCCATCCTCATCGGGAAATAAATCCAGAATCATCCCTTTGGGAAAGGGCGCAAGAGCGAATAAACTGAGGTAAAGTGCCAAAATTTGCGCTTCTGGTTCGCTATGCAACTCCTCCCAACTGAGATTAAAGGCAGCTTTTAACCCTCTTTCCGCAGTCATTTCTGCATGAAACTTGGGATTTTTGGCTAAACTTGGCTCATCTAAGCCGTTTTCGGCTAATTTATCCCGTATTTTGCTAATTTTCCAATCCTGTCGTCGTACCAGTAACCTTGCCACCAATTCTAACGCCAAGGGTAAATAACCCAAATCCTGACATAATAATTTAGCTGCCTCGATTTGTGTGTCAATTCTGTTGTCTTCAAGGTAGGAACGCAATAAATCAAGTGCATCTTTTTCTTTTAACACTTCTACCCGAAAAGTCGCAATTGTCGCTGATAAATATTCCTTGCGAGTGGTAATTAAAACCTGAAAGCGTTTCTCTTCTTGCGGTGGTAAATAATCCCTAATTTGCTGATAATCCCGCACATCATCAAAAATAATTAGGACATTTCCCGCTAACCAGTTTTGCCAACAATAACGAATTTTTACGTCTAATTCTCCCTCGTCTGGTAAAGTTAATTTGAGATGTACCCGCGCAAAATCTAAAATAGAAGTACCGATAAAACCGCCGTCACTCTCTGCCACATTTAACCAACATATACCCCCGGGATAGGCTTTTTCTCGCCATTCTTGCCAGCCAAACTGTCTGGCTAGTTCGGTTTTACCTATGCCTCCCATTCCCGTTAAGGTAGATATAGCAAGCTTTTGGGATTGTTGTAATTGCTTTTTTAAGTCAATTAATTCCTGATTCCTACCAACAAATTTAGGGATATTACTATTAGATAAATTGTGAGGATGTTGTTTAACCTGTTCCTGAACAGGCGGCTGCAGTCAGATTTTATTGATGTTTATATTTTCTGCTTGATAAAATTCACTAACCTGACCCTGATTCTGTAAATTTTGACCTCCCGAATTAGCCTGGTTCATACTACTATTATCCTGAATTTTCAAGGATTGAATTTCTGTTGCTAAACCCTTGACTTTTTCGGCAAAATCTGCTTCATCATTCATGGCAACTTTTAAATAATCTGCTACTTTTTCTAGATCAGTTTTTGACCCTTTTTCAGCAGCTTGTAAAGCTTTTTCAGCCTTAGGATTAGCTTTAAGTTTATTCCAGATGATTTGCCGCAAAGTATTAATTTTTTCTAGAGCAGCTTCGGTAAATTTTTCTACAGTAGTCTGAAATACCAAAGCAACAATTGTCGCCACTGTTATCGGTTCCATAGATAAAATCGGGGTGATGAGGGTTAACTTTATTATATTATCGGGTTTTGATTTTTTCCCACAATATAGGGATTTTAGAGATTGCTTCAGTGGTAAATTCCTGTACTGCTAAAGTAAACTTGTGGTTAAGGGAGCATTCATGATTCAGTCCTTATTTTAGCTTTCATAATTTTATTCTGCCCTATTTTTCTTAATCAGTCACAGTCCATAACACAATCACAGCATCAGTCTAAACTGTGATTGAAATGATTGAATGAATACTATGATTATATTGTATTCAGCAACCTTTTATCAATAATCAATCACAGTCCATGACACAATCACAGCAATCACAGTCAAGACGGCATGGGAGAGGAAAGATCCGTGTTATCGTAAAAATGGGGATAGATGGGGAGTTTGGTCTTGCAAAATCGGCAAATAGGGATAAAATCAAAACAAGTTAATTTTTTCCTTACCATATCATGTTAACCCCATCGGATAGTAAATTATCTAAGCAGCAGCAGATTCTCTCGGCTGTTTCCGACGAAGAAGAACAGCTTAAACAGCAAAGGATTCAGGAAGTGCTATTGTTAATAGATAGTTTATTCCAAAGAGAGGAAACGACTTTTAGGATTATCATCGACTGTCTTTACGATGTGGGTTCGTTAAATTTAATTAATAAAAAGTTTCATAGTCGTTACTTAAATTTTATTATGAAAGCGATCGCTCGTTTTTCTAAGCCTATGTTCAGAATTTATGCTCTCTATTGGGTGAAGAAAAATAGCCCGAAATTAATTACTAATTGGTTGGCTAGTAAGGTTAAATTCTAGATCGATCCCCCCTTAATCCCCCCTTGATAAGGGGGGTGCCTATCCCCCCTTAATCCCCCCTTGATAAGGGGGGGAACTGACGAGTTTTAACACCTAACCACTTATAAACCCCAGAGACAGTAATCAGCACCAAGAAAAACTGTTTTGGCAAACCCTAGCTAGGGACTTAAATTTGCACCTGTCTGAGATGACGACGGGGATCGGTGGTACGCTGAGATTTAATTTTCTCGTATAATTCCCGTTCGATCGCCGTTAATTCTTTGGGAGTATCGATGACAATTTTGACTAATTGATCGCCGCGTTGTCCTTTATTATCGATCCAACCTTTGCCGCGTAAGCGCAGGGATTGACCGGAACGAATACCGGCGGGAACTTTTACCGTCACCAGGCCATCGGGGGTAGGAACTTCGATCGCTGTGCCTAAAACCGCCTCATCGGGAGTAATCGGGACTTCACAGGTTAAATTATCGCCTTCAAAAATAAAGAAAGGATGGGGTTCTAATTCCACATCGAGAAATAGATCTCCCCGTTGTTTACTCAAGGGATCAATTAGTCCTTTACCCCGTACCCGGAGACGATTACCGGTTTTGGTTCCTGGGGGGATTTTGATATCGATCATTTCTCCGGCTAAATTAACCCGTTTTTGTACTCCTCGTAAAGCTTCCCCAAAACTCAGACGCAGTTTAGCGGTGGAGATACCAGAAGTGACGGATTGCGGTGCAGTACGAGCACCGGCAAAGTCGTTAAAATTGCTAAAATCGCCAAATCCTCCCCCCGGAGTCCCGTAGGAATGGGAACGGGGGCGAGTACCGCCGGGGCGACCCATGCGACCGAGCAGTTCATTGATAAAATCATCAAAGGTGTTGTACTGGCTAAAGTCAAAACCGTCGGAACCAAAGTCAACCCCCGGATTACCACCCGGCCAATTCGATCGCCCGGCCTGTTGCCAATATTGTCCAAATTGATCGTATTTTTGGCGTTTTTCGCTATCGGAGAGGACTTCGTAAGCTTCACTAATTTCTTTAAAACGTTCTTCGGCGCTTTTATCGTTAGGATTGCGATCGGGGTGATATTTGACGGCTAATTTGCGAAAAGCTTTTTTAATTTCTTCGGCGCTGGCAGTTTTACCTACTCCCAGAACGGCATAATAATCTTTATAATCTGCGGCAGGCATCGATACGCTATCTCCTTAGCAATGGGGATTCAGTCGGGATATTCCTAATCTAACTTAATTTTATCGTTGATCACTGAAAGGGAAATTGCCGACGACGACGATACCAAGTTCCCACAGCTACTAACAGAGCAATGAGGGTAAAAGCCACCATTAGGGGCAATATATCGCCTTTTCCTAAAGATTTTAAACCAGCACCCATCATGACAAAGGGTAAAATTCCGGGGACAGTGCCTAATAAAGTACCGATGAAATAATCGCGAAAACGGATAGAAGTTAATCCCGCCACAAAGTTAACGATACCGTAGGGAATAATCGGTAATAGACGGATAGCAAACATATAAAATAGGCCGCCTTGCTGCATTTCTGCATCGATCGCTTGCCATTTGCCCTGAAATTTTTTGGCGGTATATTCCCGGCCGATAGTACGGGTAAAAGCAAAGGCAACTATAGCGGCCACCAAAGCGGCGATCGTTGTCCAAACTGTTCCCATAACTACCCCAAAGATCGCGCCACCACTGAGATTTAAGGGGGTAGAGGGCAGAATTAGAATTGTCCCGATCGTATAGAGAATAATATACAAAATGGGGGCCATAATTCCCATTTGTTTTAACCAGCTCTGTAATTGTTGGGAGTCGATACCATCGATTAGATAAACTCCCATCGCTGTGGCGATAATACAAATTATGGTTAGGATAATAACACTACTTTTAGTTTTAGACATTTAACGGCAATTTTGGGCTAAGTGCGGGTTGTAAAACATAAGATGCAACAGGGGTTTATATTTCCCTATTGCCAAAAATATAGCAGAAATCGGCTGGGAATCGATCTGGATCTCAATATTAGCCGGCTGCCCGATCTGTCCCCAAATTACCCCCGATATCGGTGTGGGTAGTTCAGTTAATCTCCTCGAGAACCACGATCGAAAAACCATTGACTTTATAGTTATCGGCAATTACTGCCCCTTGCTCCACAGACCAACAATTATAATCGTTTTCTGCCCAAGCTGCCGTGTCAATAATTCTTACCCAACGATAATTATTGCCCGGGGAGGGAAGACGAAAATCCACTGGCAGATAATACATATTAATTAACACCAAAAAATCGT
Source organism: Microcystis sp. M31BS1 (assembly GCF_020245285.1). Classification (NCBI taxonomy): domain Bacteria; kingdom Bacillati; phylum Cyanobacteriota; class Cyanophyceae; order Chroococcales; family Microcystaceae; genus Microcystis; species Microcystis sp. M31BS1. The sequence continues at coordinate 9,988 of NZ_JADBVE010000280.1, read as the reverse complement.
GATCACCGACGGCACTACCATCAATTAAAAACCAAATACAGCGAGCATGGGCAGTTAAATCGCTAACCCCATCGGGTTTTTTAAATAAATAGGTGACACTATTGCCCGCATTGAGAACCATATCGCCATAGCGGCGCTGTTTGAGTGCTATATGATTGTTTCTTAAGTGAGCAATATAAGCGGCAAAAATAAATAAAGGATTGCGTTCTTCTTGATTAGTTCCCGTGCCAAAATTATTGTGATAAGCTTCCCGATAACCGGTGGGCAGTAGATGGGGTGAACGGGTGGCAATCATATCATAATTATTCCAAGTGGCCACACTATCAATATTGTAGGGATTATTATTACCATTTTGAGTGCGGCCAAATTCATCACCCCAGACAGTCATGGGAACACCGCGAGATAAAAATTGCATCGTCCAAAAGTTGCGTAATCTTTGGCGACGTAAGGCCTGATTACCGCCAGAATCCCAAGAATCGTTATTATTATTGCCGCCATCGGAAGGACCAAAGGGCCAGGGAGTGAGGTTATTTTTGTTGTTATAACTGACCAAATCCATCAGGGTAAAACCATCGTGGGCAACAATAAAATCGATCGATTTTTGGGGTCCGCCTTGGTCGTTAAAATTGCGATAATCTCCGTTCACCTGTTCGATGAATTGAAAAGTATTACCATCTCCCTTTAAAAAACGCCGAATTGCATCGCGATAACGGCCATTCCACTCGCCCCAACCCGTCGGGAAATTACCCACTTCGTAACCCCAGCTATCCCAAGCTTCGGCGATCATTTCGGCATCGTATTTCTTGCCTAATTTCTCGATCTTTTCTAACAAAGGATGTTTAGGAAAGAATTGTTTTTGTTTGCCCCGATCTTCTCGTTGATGACTAGAAGGAGTTCGACCGAGGACAGGGGCCAGATCAAAACGAAAACCATCAACTCCCATGGTTTCTAACCAATAGGTGAGGGAATCAAGAACCAGATTACAGGTGACAATATGGGAAAAGTTTAATTGATTTCCGCAGCCAGTGGCCCCATCAACTAGATAATGTTCGTCGCTGAGTTGATAATATTCCACCACATCAAAACCACCAAAACTAACAAATCCGGTGACATCGTTGCTGCCCCAATTGCCCCCTTCTCCGGTGTGATTATAGACCACATCGAGATAAACTTCCATACCTTGGTCGTGGAAAGCTTTGACCATGGCCTTAAACTCTCTGGTGGGTCCACCGGGGGAGCGATCATAAGCATAACGGCGATCGGGGGCGAAATAACCAAAGGTCATGTAACCCCAATAGTTACCGCCGGGGCGATCGTCGGGGTTATTATCGTTAGCGGTTTCCTGGACCGGTAAGAGTTCGATCGTGGTAAATCCCAGCGCTTTTAGGTATTTGGCCATATAGCCGGCCCCTGCATAAGTTCCTCTGTACTGGTCGGGAACGTTAGCCACTTCCTCAAAACCCGTAATTCCCTTGAGAATATCTTCTAAACGACTAGCGGAGGGGTGATTGCTGAAACCGCGCACATGGGCCTCTTGACACTCCCGTTGCCTAAAGGCGTGGGGATTCTTCATTCACAGGGAGATGCCTTGCAAAAGCAGTGCCTTTACTTGGTCTTACTCTCCCTCCAGAAGCAGTAGCGGTATGCCCTACCGCCAAAATTCGTAAACCTTCATCCCGAATATTCTTAGCGGCATTGATATCTCTATCGTGGGTTTCTCCACACTTAGGACATTGCCAACTGCGAATATCTAAACTCAAACTATCCAGACGATTTAAACAGTTACTACAAGTCTTAGAGCTAGGAAAGAATCTATCTACTTCTATATAGATTTTTCCTTCCCATTCAGCCTTGTATTTTAACATGGTACAGAATTGACCCCAACCAGCATCACTAATTGATTTGGCTAGTTTAGGGTTTTTGACCAGGTTTCTGACTGCCAGATTTTCTACCACTATGACTTGGTTTTCGTCAACTAATTTACGACTTAGTTTGTGCAGAAAATCTTCACGACAACGAACGATTTTAGAGTGAACTTTAGCCACTTTAACTCTAGCTTTATTTCGATTCTTAGAGCCTTTTTGCTGGCGGCTTAGTTTCTTTTGTCTCCTCGCTAATCTTTGTTCGTACTTACGATAGTATTGAGGATTCCCATGTTTAGTCCCATCTGATGTAATAGCAAAATGGGTTAGTCCAACATCTATCCCGATAGCTTTTCCTTCTGATGATTTTTGGGGTAAATCCTGACCATCATCATAAAGACAAGATGCGAAATATTCTCCTGATGGATTAACTGAAACCGTAACAGACTTTAAGTCTCCCTCTGGTTGCCGTGAAACTTGGCAATAGACTTCACCAATTTTAGGTAATACCAAAACATCATTTTTTAACTTACAGTGTTGAGGAAATCTAATCGACTGCCTATTTTGCTTTTTCTTGAAGTTAGGATATTTAGCTCGACCTTCAAAAAAGTTAAGGAAAGCACTAGAAAGATTTAAAGCAGCTTGTTGTAATACCTGCGATGGTACTTCGCTTAACCACTCATACTCTTTTTTTAAGGAAGGCAGCAGCTTAATTATTTCGTCTCTGCTTAATCCTTTTCCAGTTTGCTTGTAAGTTTCGGATGTTAAGTTGAGAGCGTAATTGTAAAACCATCTAGTACAGCCAAACGATTTGGCGAGCAAAACTGATTGCTCACTGGTCGGATAGATTCTGTACTTAAACGCTTTTAACATCTTGTTTACCAGACTATATTTACCATGGTAAACTATTTAGCTAGAAATGTCAAGCCGTCCTCCGCTACGCTAAAGGACGGGGTTTTAGACCCAAATTTTCGATAAATGATCGCTTTTTCGTCGCCCAGACGGGGACGAATCCCGGTAGAAGTCCCATCCGGCGCGATCACAATGCCTTTGGGCGACCATTTACCCGTATCGTATTGCCGCCGGATCACTCCTTTGTAGTCCCCTTCTCCCGTGGCATAGATTCCCGCATTTTCTCCGGCTGCGATCATGGCCAGGGTTTCAAAGTCGTGGGAAAGTTCTCGCGCGTAGGGATCGAAGAGGACTTTATTGGGGTTAAAACGATGGCCAAAATCGTCCACATCTGCCCGAAAACCGGCGTTACTGTGGCCTCTTTGCCATTTTTGATCAAATTGCCAATTGGGACCCCAACAGCGAAAAGCGTAGTAACTGCCGTGGCCAATACCGGCGATTTTTGCCCGCCATATATCATCATTTGGGTTTTTTGTCAACCGGTAATCATACTTAGCGTTTTCTCCCGTCGGGCGCTCGTAGATTTCCAGAAGAATCTGACTGGCATTTTTAGAATAGACGGCAAAGGTGACACTATCGCCCCGATAATGCGCTCCGAGGGGATAGGTGGCATCGGCCCAAAGATGGCTATCTAGGGGGGCATAATTACCAGATTGGGGATGATTTTGACCGATCTCACTCTCCGATTTCATAAGTTTCATAAATCTCAGATTATGACTGTCTAAAGTATAGATTTAGTATGCTCTTGAATGTAAATTTTTATGACGAGATTCAACGTTTCTGGGCTTAATTCATTGACTTAGTTGCTCAAATAGTTGAAGATGGGGGGGGCTGACATAGGAATAACTTTTAGCTGCAGAACTTAAGCATCTCATAAAGTTGCTCCTCCCGACAATCCTCTATCTAATTATGAGAATCAGACAAGCTGGAATCCAAAAGGCAAACAAGTCAAGGTTTATACGCAATTTTCTGCCGGTGCAACCCCTGGCGATCAAGACTTTGCTAATTACTATGAAACGACAGAGCCAGGACTCAATACCAGGAAATAAACACCATGAAATTAGAAGACATCATTCAACAAAACCTTGTTAAACCCATTGATTCCTTAGCAGGAGACTCGGAACTTTGCCGAGAAGTTCAGACCCGTTTACAAGTTTTCGGATTACTTCCTGCTAATGGGGTTGATGGTATTTATGGATCCCAAACAAAACAAGCCTTTGAAGAATTCAAACAAAAAATCAAAGAAGGCGAATTGGATACCTTGGGAGCATCTTCGGCGAAATTTTTACTAGAACTTAAAGAATTACCAGGGGGTAATAATTTGATCTCCAAAACTCAAGCCGAATTTATCTATGGTAATGTCATTAGCGATGGACAATTAGCAGACCTCAATTCTTGCTTAAATCGCTTTGACATTAACACTCACCCCCGAATGTGTCATTTCTTAAGCCAAACTGCCCATGAAAGTGGAGGCTTGAAATGGATGAAAGAACTGGGTAGCGGTGAGGAGTATAACGGACGGAAAGACCTGGGAAATATTTATCCAGGAGATGGTCCCAAATATAAGGGAGCAGGCGTTATTCAACTAACGGGACGCAGTAACTATCAAGCTTTTGCGAATTATATTCATGATCCGAAAGTGATGGATGGAGTTGACTATGTTAGTACCACCTATCCTTTTACCAGTGGCGGTTTTTGGTGGCATAACAATAACATGAATGCTCTTTGTGATCGCGGTGCAACGGTGGAAGAAATCACCCGACGAGTCAATGGTGGTCTTAACGGACTAGCTGATCGTCAAGCTTACTACGAAAAAGCGATCAAAGTTTTTCCTGTTTAGCAATGCTTGTCCTACATTTTCCGCCAATAGCTGTTCTGGTGCTAATTTTTACACCTCTAATGATAGGGTAAATTGGGGTCAACTTAATCAAGTTAAAAAGAGCGGTCATCCCTTTTTTGTGAAATTTGTGTTGTGACAATTACCTAGATTTGTCTAAGATACGACAAATCAATTCACAATCGGAGGGAGAAAATTTCAATGCCTACTTACGATCAACAACAAACGCTTTTCTGTCTTTCCATGTTCGCTAATATCAGTAATAGCGAGAAAGTTATTTCCGATTTAGCCAATCCTACGGTTCAAGGAAAAATTGGTCAATGGACAATTCTTTGGGGTCCTGTTATTTATTATCATGATCCTAAAAATCAGAACTGGGATAATATTATGTATGTGGCAAAGGGAGAAAATGCCGAAACCAATAACCCTCAATATGTAGTGGCGATCGCCGCTACGAATCCCCAATCAGTTTTTGATTGGTTACAGGAGGATGCTGCTACCCATAACATGGTTTCCTGGTCAACGCAATTCCCCGAACGCGGAAAAATTTCGGAAGGAACAAATACCGGAATTACTATTCTGCAAAACCTGAAAGATACCTCTAACCGTTCTCTGTTAGAATTTTTGACCCAGGAAATTCCCAGCCAATCTGATCAACCTATTGAAATCATTACCACCGGCCATAGTTTAGGCGGAGCATTATCTCCAGTAATGGCATTATGGCTGTACGAAAATCAAGCAACTTGGAACCCGACTGGTAAACAAATCACCGTCAATACCCAATTTTCTGCGGGAGCAACCCCAGGGGATCAAACCTTCTCTGATTACTACGGAAATACGCAGCCAGGTCTCAATCAAAGCAGCCGCCTCTGGAATAGTTTGGATATTGTTCCCCATGCTTGGAATATTCAGCAATTACAGCAGATTCCTACCCTGTATCAATCTTGTAATATTCCTAAATCTTCGAGAATTGCACTATTAGTTAATAGTCAAATTCAAAAAGTGAAAAACTGTAATTATCTGGCGTTAAATCCCAGCACTTTTGCCATGAAAGGTAAATGTGGCGTTTTTTCTCAACCGCAACCAAACCCCCTGAAGCAATTTCTTCAAGAAGCCTATTTTCAGCATATCCAAGCTTATTTCAATCTTCTGGAAATTGACTGGCCGCTGACGGAAAATGTGGCTGATTCTCTGACGCTAACAGAGCAAGATTTAGATGATATTGCCACTAAGTTAAGCTAATTATTTCTCTAAACAGTCGGCAGTGGGAATCGGCACGACTGTAAATAAGTACCTAGGCAAAATTATTTACACATGACGATCATTGCCCCGTAAGGGTTTTAGCTCGATCGAGCAGGTAATTAATTTTGCATGACTACTTATTGAGGTACAGAAAGGGCTAATATTTAAATTATTCACTTCTGACCTCTCAAGTAATTCTCTTTAACTGTAACTCAATTAACGACTTTAAAAAGTCAACAATACTCATCTTCATCAAGGAGAAAATTATTATGGGTGCTGGATTTCACATACAAATTGTCAACGCTACGCCATATAACATCAATCAAGTAAAATCCCATAGTTACCAGATGGAGTGGGATCCATCTTCTCAGATTAGTCCTAATTCCTTTACTCAATTTTATGCTGAGTTTAAAGAAACAGTAGGTCATGACAGTATAGATGATGCGGGTGATGCTAACTACACCCTTGAGGGGGTAAGTAACTTTAACTTTACAATTAGTGCTAAAAAGAGTGGAGTTCACGGACTATCAACGCCTGTCCCCTCAGAAGCAGGTTATGGGGTTTTAGTTGAATGGCAAAATATTCCCAATGGTCTTTTTGTTTATCCTACTCCAGATACTACTAATACATCTGCTGTAGGATGGATTCATGATGGAGTAGTAACGATCGCCCTTGGTTATTTCCCTAGTAATACCCAAAGCCAAATGAGTCCTTATCCAACCCCTAATTATGGCAGTGGCGGATTAGCAGATGATCAAAGTGTGTTACGTCCTTCCGTATTACACTGGGCTAATAATTGGATGGAATTATTTGCCCCTTGTATTCAAAACCTTTGTCTCAATGAGTTAACCCTGCCAGGCACTCACGATGCCTCAACTTATTGCGCTGGTAGTATTAGCCAATCATGGGTACAAACTCAATACCAAAACATCAATCAGCAACTTAGTCAAGGTATTCGCGCCCTTGATCTCAGATTAATGCTTAGTAGTGGCTCAGGGGATAATCAATTTGTTATGTGTCACGGGAGTTTTGCTCTCCCCCTGACTTTAGTAGATTTTCTCAATCAAGTAACGCAATTTTTAGCTGATAATCCCCAAGAATTTGTTATCCTTGACTTACATGATTTTGAGGGAAATTGGACAAGCCAAACCTATCAAGATTTATCTAATCTGATTATCAACACTATTGGACAAGATAAATTAATTCCGCCCTCTGGTATTTCTCAACCCTTAAAAGACCTTTGGCAAACTACTGGCCGAGTTGTAGTTGGTTCTCTCGAATTTCCTGATAGTATGTCTGATTGGTTAGCACAAAATACACCCTTTTGGAGCAGTTCTATTAAACAATATTGGTGTGGTACAAGTGTAACTCTTTGGTCAGACGTGCAGAGTTATTTACAACAACAAATTGACGCTATCAACCAACCTAATAATTTTCTCTGGTCATTAATGGCTCAGTATAATTATGAAGGTGCTTATGGAGTACCAGCTAATGTGCCTAAAGAACTCTCTAGCTTTTTCGCTGGTTTAAATGGCATCAAATCTAACATTATTGCCACTGATTGGTGGAATCGTGTCAATACTAGCACTGGACAACTAGAAACCACTGTCAATAATTTTTCTGCTCTCATTAATGGAGTCCCTTTAAACATTTTAAAAGGGTATCGACGGGCAAATAACTTACCCCTATGGTAACTGCCATTAGATAGGCGATCGCCACTAATTGAGCCTAGTTATCCTAAATCTCTGATACAGTCGGCAGTGGGAATCGGCACGACTCTAAATGGGGAGGGAAAGAAAGGGAAAATAATTAAATTATTTACTTCTGACCTCTCAAGTAATTCTCTTTAACTTCAACTCAAAAGGAGATAATCATGTCTTTTCCCTACACTCAATGTATTTCGGCAATCACTATTCCTGCTGGTGAATATAAGAACTATACTTTTGTCGTCGCTGCTTACCAAAGTGGGATCTCGGTTGGGCAATTTTCACCGAATCCAACCCCACCAAGTTATACTTTAGGGGGGGTGAGTAATCTTGATAATAATGGTGCCAGTACCACTGCTATTGAGTTTCTGCTTGATTACAGCAACACTGACTATTCACCACCTTACTATTTTGTTTACGGATCTGAAGACGAGAATATTTGGCTTAATAGCATTAATCCCGCTACTGGAGGCAGCCACTTCACAAGTAGTAATGTCACGACTCAGATCGCTTCGGAAAAACAACCCGATGCGCCAATTGCCGGACTTTTCTATTATTTCCCCGAAAGCCTTCTTTACGTGGCAGCGTCTAATGGCAACCTCTACTGGTATTCAGTCACTTGGTCTAACGGCGTGCCGAGCTTGTCTTATGTGGGTTCAAACACATCTTATAACGAAGATGGAGCGTCTGGAGCGTCCGTATCTCTGACCTTTTTCCCTGCGAACACGCTAACTAATTACGATTGTCTGTTACTCGGCGGTGTGAAAGAAGCTACGGGGGTTATCTTCAATGCTCAGAACCCATCTTCAACTCCTATCCTTTACGGTTATCACGGCGGATGTACTGCAACTGACGTTTGTAAAGGACCAAATGGCATTTACTGGGCAACCCCGGCTGGCGGTTTACACTATCAGCCCTATAGTGGTTTCAATGCCTCGTTAAGTCCTATTTGGACAGTACCCAGTGGACAGGTCATTTTATCTTTGGCCTACTCACCAAACGCCGGTAATGCAGATCCGGGAAATTATCCAGAGGGAGCAATCTTTATTGCCACGGCTCCGTCCAACCCCTCTAATTCCTCTATGGGCAGTATCTGGGTTGTTGATGTCAAGAGTAATACGGCGGGCAATGCCGCCCAACAGGATGCAACCATCTCAGGGTCTCCTTGGGCGATCATTGCCGATGCCAATCTGACTTATATGTGTGCAACTGGTTCATGTGGTGTTTTTCTGAGTACCTTGGCAGCTTATAATCCAGAATCAAATATTCCTGAGAATGGAATGTTAGTACCAAATCAGGTGACTAGCGGTGTTGGGCATACCTGGATCAGTGATCTTGTTTCCGCCGCCGCGTTGGTTTTTGGCGTGGTGACAGAGGATCCCGTTGCTGTCGGTTGGGCAGTTGCAGGTATTGATGCTGGGGCAATCGATTCCAAAACGGGTTATTAAGCGAATAGGACGCTATAGTACCAGTTGGTTGGTGTGAGGAAAAAAACCAAACTTTCCTCAATCAACCTAACAAGCTCTTTCATCAACAAAACTTAATTAAATATTCAAGGATGTTATCAATCTATGGTTCTATACCGATGCCAAGAAACTTATATTATCACCGTCAAAAATGAGGATGGATCTTTTTTATGGAATTTTAATAACTTTCCCTGCGATTTTGTCGGAGACAGACGGGGTGAAGCCGATATGGGAGCTATTCCTTTTGAGTTTAAACCCTACAATATACCTCTAGTGGTTGCCAATGCTAGATTATTTTCTGTCTTTGGTTTTGATGATCCCTCTTGGTTGGGAAGTCCCTTAGATATTCGTCTCTGCTTTGCCGCTGATAATGGGATGCAGTCGATTACTTTAATCCCCAATAAAACGGCGGGTTTTGATGTAATTGAAGACAGCGAACGTTGTAACATCCTTCGTCATGTCTATGATAGTCGTTCCTATTTTGAAATTTTGTTAGGTAGTACACAAGAAAACGCGGATACGGATACCATTTGGCTACATACTATGAATGTCTATCAAGACTAACCATTAAAGCGGATTCGCTAACTATCAACTTGAATTGGCTTATTCATCGAAAATTTGGGTCTGAAACCCCGTCGTTCTACGACGGCTTTACTGTTAAATATGAGCATCGTTTACGAAATATATGCTAAAATGTGAGGTATGGAAAAAGCCTATTCGTTTCGATTTTACCCAACACCCGAACAAGAGTCGCTATTGCGGCGCACTTTGGGCTGTGTAAGATTAGTTTACAACAAAGCTCTCCACGAACGAACACAAGCATGGTACGAAAAGCAAGAAAGAGTAGGCTACGCTCAAACTTCTTCAATGTTGACCGATTGGAAAAAGCAAGAAGAATTAGACTTTTTAAACGAAGTTAGCTGTGTACCTTTACAACAAGGGTTAAGACATTTACAAACAGCT